>NZ_JARESX010000012.1:0-131789 GCF_046026435.1 Paraburkholderia sp. RL17-381-BIF-C
GGGGGGGGGGGGGGGGGGCCCCCCCCCCCCCCCCATGGGCCCCCCGCCGACGCGCCGCAAGGCCCGACCGAAGAAACCCTCGCCGCCGTCTGGAAGGACGTGCTCAAAGCCGAACGTGTGGGCCGCGACGACAACTTCTTCGAACTGGGCGGCGACTCTATTCTGGTGTTGCAGGTGATCGCCCGTTCGCGCAAACGCGGCGTGCGCTTTACGCCCAAGCAACTATTCGATGCGCCAACGCTTGCGCAACTCGCGCGCGTCGCGACAACGGTGGAACTCGCCTTGCAAGCGGCTCCCACTATCCCGAATGCGCAAGGCACGCCACCCAAAACGGACGAGGCCACCACGCTCACGCCCGCACAACTGCGCTTCTTTGCGTTGGATATTCCGCAGCGTGGCCACTGGAATCAATCCATTGAACTCGACGCGCAAGCGCCGTTCGACTTCGACGCATTCGCCCGCGCCTTCGAAACGCTGCTGACGCACCACGACATTTTCCGCCAGCGTTTCGCCCCGGTCGGATCGCATGGCGAATGGCGGCTCACGCTGGCCGCGCAAGCGTTCGAAACACTGCCGCTAGCAGCGGTCTGCGCACGCGACGAGGCCGACGCGCTCGCTCAGTTCGACGCGTTGCAAAGCACGCTCGATCTGACACGCGGCCCGCTCGTCTGCGCCTTGGCTGCGCTGCTGCCTGACGGTGCCACCAAACTCTATCTGGCGATCCATCACATCGTCGTCGACGGTGTGTCGTGGCGCGTGCTGCTGGACGATCTCGATGCGGTCTATCGTGCCGCTTGCGAGCGCCGCAGCGTGCGGCTCGCGTCGACGGGAACGAGCGCGCAGGAATGGGCGGCGCGCCTCGCGCGCGCCGCACGCGACACGACGCACTCGCCGTTCGCCGCCGAAATACCGTATTGGACCGCGCTCGCCGCGCCGTACGACGATCTGCCGCTCGACCGTCCGCACGCCAGGGCGACCAACGCCGACGCGCAATCCGTGATCCAGACGATCGGCGCCGATCTCACGCGCGCCGCGTTGACGCAGGCGAATGCCGCCTATCGAACGCAGACGATCGAACTGCTGATTGCCGCGCTGACGCAGTCGCTCGGCTTGCCGGTGTGCCGCATCGAACTCGAAGGCCATGGCCGCGAGGCCTTGTTCGACGACGTCGACGTGAGCCGCACGCCAGGCTGGCTGACGAGTCACTATCCGGTGCAGTTCTCGCTTGAAAGCACCCCGGCCGCTACGCTCGGCGCGGTCAAGGACACGTTGCGCGCGGTGCCGAACAAAGGCCTCGGTTTCGGCGTGCTGCGCCACTACGGCGACACGGCGACGCGTGCGGCGCTCGCCGCCGTGCCGCGTCCGCATGTGACCTTCAACTACCTCGGCCAGTTCGACGCCCCTCGCGAGGCGGCGCTCGTACCGCGTTTCGGTGGCGCGGGCCGCGAGCGCGATCCGGCGGGGCCGATCGGCAACGCGTTGGCGATTCACGCCTATATCGACGGCGACGCCACGCGCACGCTCAAAGTCCATTGGGTCTACGGCGCGACGCAATTCGAGCGCGCCACTGTGGAGGCACTCGCGCAGCGCTTCGAGGGCGCGCTCGCTCAACTGGTTGGCGCATGCGCTGGGCGTCTTGCGCAACGAGGCGGCGGCGCAACGCCTGGCGATTATCCGCTCGCGCGGGCGGGCGGCCTGACACAGGCTGCTATCGAACGCATGCCGCTCGACTTGCGCACGATCGACGATATCTATCCGCTTTCGCCGATGCAGCACGGCATTCTGTTTCACTCTCTATTCGCGCCCGAGCAGTCCACTTATGTGAATCAATTGGTCGCGACGTTGATCGACCCGGATGTGGAGCGCCTGCGTGCGGCATTCGAGGCGGCGGTGCCGCGCCATGACATTTTGCGCACGAGCTTCACGCCGGATGAAGCGGCGCCGATGCAGATCGTGCATCGCCAGGCGCGCATGCCCGTCGAGATTCTCGACTGGCGCGAGCGCGGCGCGGGTGCGATGGATGCTTTCGAAAACTGGCTTAGCGCCGACCGCTCGCGCGGTTTCGATCTGACATCGCCGCCGCTGATGCGCGTCACGCTGATCCGCATCACGGACAATGCATGGCGTCTCGTCTGGACGCGTCACCATTTGCTGCTCGATGGCTGGAGCACCGCGCGCTTCTTTGCGGATGTGCTGCGCGATTACATCGAGCCGCCGCGTCCGCAGCTGTTCGCTGCGCCCGCGAAGACGCGCTATCGCGACTTCATCGCGTGGCTGGCCGCGCGTGATGCCGACAGCGCGCGCGCATTCTGGCTGCAACGCCTCGCGCTGCTCGACGAGCCGACGCTGGTTGCCGCGCCGGAGTCCGCAAGCGGTCGCCGCGAATCGCGCCATCTCACGCGCCGTGAAACCGTCGACGCAGCCACGACGGCGCGTCTAATCGACACCGCGCGCCGTCTGAAAGTCACGCTCAATACGATGGTGCAAGGCGCGTGGGCGCTCGCGCTGCAACGTATGACGCATCACACGGCAGTCGCCTTCGGCGCGACCGTCGCGGGCCGTCCCGACGCGCTGCCGGACGTCGATACCGTGCTCGGTCTGTTCATCAACACGCTGCCGGTGATCACCGCGCCGTTGCCGCAACGCCGGGCCTCGGCATGGCTGCACGACCTGCAGCGCGATAACGCCGCGGCCGCCGAGCACGCGCATACGCCGCTGTCTGAAATCCAGCAATGGGCGGGGCAGGGTGGCGGCGCGCTGTTCGACACGTTGGTCGTGTTCGAAAACTACCCCGTGGACGAAGCCTGGCAGGGCCGCGACGAGCGAGCGCTGAAGCTGCGTGAGCTGCGCAATATCGAAGCGACGGACTTCGCTCTCACGCTGGTGATCGAAGCGGGCACCACGCTTACGATCGACTACGGTTACGACGCCGCGCAACTCGATGACGCGCGTGTCGCCGCGTTGCATCGCGCGTTCGCTTCGTGCCTCGTGGGCCTGATCGCAAATCCGGACGCGCGGCTCGGCACGATTTCGATTGCCACGGCGGACGACCTCGCCGCGCTGAACCGCTTCAACGCGACGGCGCAAGCGTGGCCGCTCACGCAGCAACAGGCCCTGCATCGGCAGTTCGAACAGAAGGCGTTGATATCGCCAGAGGCTATCGCGCTGGAATTCGCCGATCCGCAAGGACGCACGCACCAGATGTCCTACGGCGAACTCGACGCGAACGCCGATCGCGTCGCCGCCGCGCTCATCGAAGCAGGCGTGCGCGCGGACACGGCGGTGGCGCTGTGTGTCGAGCGCTCGTTCGACATGGTGGTGGCGCTGATCGGCGTGCTCAAAGCGGGCGCGGCTTATCTGCCGATCGATCCCGACTATCCGGCGGAGCGCATCGCGTATCTGCTCGACGACGCGAAACCGGCCGTCGTGCTGACACAGCCCAATCTGCTGGAACGGGTCACGAACGCAGTCAACAGCACCGGCGCGAAAATCCTGACCGTCGACGCACTACGCGGCGCGGACTTCACGCTCAGCGCTCCGGTCGCAGTCGCGCCCGATCAGCTCGCTTACCTGATCTACACCTCGGGTTCGACTGGCAAGCCGAAAGGCGCGGGCAATACGCATCGCGCACTGGCGAACCGGATTGCGTGGATGCAGGACGCGTATCGCCTCGACGCCCGCGACGTCGTGTTGCACAAGACGCCGTTCGGTTTCGACGTGTCGGTATGGGAGTTCGTGTGGCCGCTCGCCGTCGGCGCGAAGCTCGCGATCGCGGCGCCTGGCGAGCATCGCGATCCGGCGCGCCTCGTCGCCGCGATCGAAGCGCACCGCGTTACGACGCTGCATTTCGTGCCGTCGATGCTCGCGGCCTTCGTCGCTCACCTGGAAGATTTCCACGCGGCGGCGCGCTGCGCGAGTATCGAGCGGATTGTCGCGAGCGGCGAAGCGCTTGCGCCGGAACTGGCGGCGCGCGTAGCAAAGCAACTGCCTCATGCGCGGCTCTACAACCTCTACGGCCCGACCGAAGCGGCCATCGACGTTTCGCACTGGACTTGCGATGTGCGCGACGCCGACGCGGCCTCCATGCCGATCGGTCATCCGATTGCGAACCTGCAACTACACGTGCTCGACGCGGCGTTGCAACCGTTGCCGCAAGGCGCGATCGGCGAACTGTACCTGGGCGGCGTGGGACTTGCGCGCGGCTATCTTGGCCGTGCCGCGCTGACAGCCGATCGCTTTGTTCCCGATCCGTTCTCGCACGGCGCGCGGCTCTATCGAACCGGCGACCTTGCACGCCGCCGCGCGGACGGGGCGCTCGACTATCTCGGCCGTATGGATACGCAGGTGAAACTGCGTGGCCAGCGCGTCGAGCCGGGCGAAATCGAAGCGCTGCTGCGGGCGGCACCGGGCGTGCACGATGCCGTGGTGATCGTGCGTGACGAGCAACTGATTGGCTACGTGGCGCGCAGCGCGAACAACGCGCTCGACACGCAGGCGCTGCTCGATGGCTTGCGAGCGCAACTGCCGTCGTACATGGTGCCTTCGCATCTGATCGCGATGGACGCGCTGCCGGTCACGCCGAACGGCAAATGCGACCGTCACGCGCTGCCCGCACCCGTGCGCGGCTCTGTCGGCGAACACGCCCTGGACTTGCCGGTCACCGAGACCGAACGCGAACTCGCCGAGATCTGGAAGCGCGTGCTGCGCGTCGACACGATTGGCCGCGACGAAGATTTCTTCGTGTTAGGCGGCCACTCGCTGCTTGCGACACAAGCCAACGCGCAGGCGAATCTGCACTGGGCGCTCATCTTGCCGCTACGCACCTTGTTCGACGAACGCACGTTGCAGCGCTGTGCCGCCGCGATCGATCGTGCGCTCGCCGAACGCGAGGCTCATGGAGCAGGCGATACCGCGAGCGCGATCGATGCACTGCTCGACGAATTCGAACTGCAATAAGCCCACCACATCGACCGATCGACCCGCCGACCCGCACTGAGACACCTGAGCATGACCACAGCCAAACCGGATCTGCTTTCCCTTGCGTCACGCTTCGCGCTGTTGCCGGACGCGCAGCGCAAAGCCTTTCTCACGAAGCTCGCCGCAGCCGGCATTGATTTTCGCGTGCTGCCGATTCCGCCGCGCACCGAGCGGACCGCGAGCGTGCCGGCGTCGTTTGCGCAAACGCGTCTGTGGCTGCATGCGCGGATGATCGATGAACCGGCGGCGTATCACATCACCGAACGCCTGCGGCTCGACGGCGCGCTCGATGCCAACGCATTGCGTCTTTCGTGCGATGCATTGGTTGCGCGCCACGAAGCGTTGCGCACCACCTTCGCTGAAAGCGGCGATGGCGTACTGCAAACGGTGCATGCGCCGTCGCGCTGCCCGTGGCGCGCGAGCGACGTGAGCACACTGCCCGCCGATCAGCGCGAGGCACGCGCTGCCGAGATTGCACGCGCCGATGAAGCGAAGCCCTTCGATCTGTCGCTCGGGCCGTTGGTGCGCGCTCACCTGATTCGCCTCGACGCGAGCACCCATTGGCTCGCGTTGACGACGCATCACATCGTGTCAGACGGTTGGTCCGCGGACGTCATGCTTGCCGAACTCGCGTCGTTCTATCGCGCGTATGCGAAGAGCGAAGCGGTGTCACTCGCGCCATTGCCGATCCAGTACGCCGACTTCGCGCTGTGGCAGCGCCGCTGGCTCGACGCGGGCGAGCGTGAGCGTCAATTGGTTTTCTGGCGCGAGCGGCTGGACGCGAATCGCGACGTACTGATGTTGCCGGGCGCATCGCCGCGTCCGGCTCAGCGTAGCGCGCGTGGGGCACGGCATCGTTTCGTTCTCGATACCGCGCTCGCTCAGCGCGTGAAGACCTTGGCCAATGCGCAGCGCGCGACGCCGTTCGCCGTATTGCTGGCGGCACTGAGCGCGTTGCTCGCGCGCTCGTCGGGGGAAACGCAGATTCAGATCGGTGTGCCCGCGGCGAATCGCGAGCGCGGCGAAGTGGCGGGTCTCGTCGGGTTCTTCGTGAATACGTTGACGCTGGCTACGCCCGTTTCGGCAACGCAACCGTTCGCCGCGCTGGTCAGCGCGACGCGACAAACGCTGATCGACGCCCAGTCGCATCAGGATGTGCCGTTCGAACAGGTGGTCGAAGCGCTGGGTGTGGTGCGCAGCGCGAGTCATCATCCGTTGTTTCAGGTAATGGCCGCTTATGGCGCGCGTCGGCGTTTGCCTTCACTTGCCGACGTGCGCATGACGGAGTTGCCATCGGGCGCGCCGTTCGCCAAATTCGATCTGACGCTGAGTTTCGAGGAGCGCGACGATGGTTCGATCGACGCGACCTTCATTTATGCGCTCGATCTGTTCGACGCCGACGCGATAGAGCGCCTTGCCGCGCGCTTTATCGAGTTGCTGTCGAACGCGGCGGCGGCACCCGCCATTGCGATCGGAGATGTGCGGTGGCTGCCTGAGGCCGAGCGCGTGCAACTCGATGCATGGAACAGCACGGCGCTACCGCGCGAAGCAACGTTCAGGCCGGTGCATCAGCGCGTGGCCGACCATGCCCATGCGCGGCCGGAAGCGCGCGGCGTCGCCGACATGAACTGCTCGCTCACGCGCGGCGAAGTGGATGCGCGCGCAACACGTTTGGCGCAGCGCCTCGTCGCGGCAGGCGTGCGTGCGGAAATGCGGGTGGGCGTGGCGTTGAGCCGCTCGGTCGACCTGCTGGTCGGCCTGATTGCCGCGTTGAAATCGGGCGGCGCGTTTGTACCGCTCGACCCGAGCCATCCGCGCGAGCGCCTCGCGCAGATTCTCGATGACGCGCAAATCACGCACGTCATCACGGAACGCGCGAGTCTCGCTGCGTTGCCGGCGTCGGATCGTTTACGGTTGTGGCCGATCGACGAGGAGCCGCAGCCTGAGGTTCAATGCGCGGCGGATGTCGAGTTGCCACGCGTGTCGCCACATCAGGCAGCTTACGTGATCTATACATCGGGCTCGACCGGCAAGCCGAAGGGCGTGGTGGTCGATCACGGTTCGTTTGCCCTGCATTGCGCGGCAATTGCGGAGCGCTACGGCGCCGGTGAGCGTGACGTTTTCCTGCTGTTCCAGTCGGTCAATTTCGACGGCGCGCATGAAGGCTGGTTCTCGCAGTACATGTCCGGCGCAGCCGTCGCCATTACCGCGGATACGTTGTGGCCGCCCGCGCAAACCTGCCGGATGATGGTTCGCGAAGGCGTGACCATGACCTATGTGCCGCCCGGTTGCGCAACCCAGCTCGCCGAATGGGCGCTCGCGCACGGTGCGCCGCCCAGCTTGCGCTCGTTGACGGTAGGCGGTGAAGCCACTTCGCGTGAAGCGTTTGCTCTGCTGCGCCGGGCGTTTCCGAAGGCGCGGATCGTCAACGGATACGGGCCGACCGAAACGGTCATCACGCCAATGCTGTGGATGTTCTATCCGACCGACGACACCGCGAAGCTCGCGGACAGCGCGTATCTGCCAATCGGCACGCTGGTCGGCGCGCGTTCGGCACATGTGCTCGATGCGCGCTTGAATCCACTGCCGGTCGGTGTGATCGGCGAGTTGTATCTGGGTGGCGAGGGTGTAGGCGTGGCGCGTGGTTATCTCGAACGGCCGGCACTCACGGCCGAGCGCTTCGTGCCGGATCCTTTCGGCGCACCGGGTGCGCGGCTCTATCGCACGGGTGACCTCGTCAAGCGGCGCGCGGACGGCGTGTTCGACTTTATCGGCCGTGTCGATCATCAGGTGAAGTTGCGCGGCTTGCGGATCGAACTGGGTGAGATCGAAGCGCAACTCGCCGCGCACGGCGACGTGCGCGAAGCTGTGGCGATCGTGCATGGCAAGGGCGCGCAAGCAGCGCTGGTGGCGTATGTCGAATTGAGCGCCGAAGCGCGCGAGCGCAGCACACGTGCGGATGTAGCGGAACTCGATGCGCATCTGCGTCATACGTTGCCTGACTACATGGTGCCCGCGCATATCGTCGTGCTCGACGCGTTGCCGCGCAATGCCAATAGCAAGGTGGACCGCGCGGCGTTGCCCGAACCGCAGCGCATCGAGCGGGCCTATCAGGCGCCCGCTGCCGGACTCGAAACCACGCTTGCGCAGATTTTCTGCGAAGTGCTGGGTGTGGAGCGTGTCGGCCGTGCCGATCATTTCTTCGAACTCGGCGGACATTCTCTTGCGGCGGTCCGCGTGGCGACGCGCGTGGCCGAACGTCTCGCGCGCGATGTGCCGGTGCGCACGCTCTTCGAAGCGCCGACGCTCGCGCAATACGCGCAGCGCGTGATGGCGTCGGCGCGCAGCGAAACGGTGGCGGATACCGGAGAACGACAGCCGGGAGGCGGTTCCAATTCACTTATCGCGCCGGACGCGAACGGCACCCCGCCGCTGTCTTCCGCGCAATTGAGCTTGTGGTTCCTCTGGCGCTCGCAACCGGACAGCGCGGCCTACAACATTCCTGTCGCGCTGCGTCTGCGTGGGCCGCTCGATAGCGTTGCATTGCGCGACGCGTTTGCTCAAGCCGCCGCGCGACATCCCGCGCTGCGCGTGCAGATCGTCGAACGCGACGGGCAACTGCCGGGCCAAAAAGTCGTGGACTCGGCGGCGTTCGAACTGCCGGTGATCGATCTTTCTGGCGACCCTTCGCAAGCCGAACGCGAGAAGGCCGCCGTCACGCTCAGCGACCACGACGCACTCACGCCGTTCCACCTGCTCGACGATGCGCCACTCTGGCGCGTGCGCTTAATACGCCTTGCCGAGCGGGATCATGTGCTGTCGCTGGTCGTGCATCACATCGTGTCGGACGGGCAGTCGATCGATCTGTGGCTCGAAGATGTGCGCGGCACTTATGTCGCGATCGTGCGTGGCGCGTCGCCGGCGGCCTCGGCGACGGGATCGCTTTCGGCTCGACAACTCGTCTTGCCTGTAGCCGCGCCGCGAGCGCGCCTGTCGTTCTGGCGCGATGCGTTGGCCGATGCGCCGTCGCAAGTGCTGCCTTCGCCGCCTTCGGGCCGCGTGGCGTCGCCCACCTGGCGCGCCGGACGCCTCGCGTTCGAATTGACCCCGGCTCTCGTGCGCCGTGCCCGTGCGATGGCGCTTGAAGTTCACGCCACCTTGCCCATGGTGTTGCATGCCGCGCTGAACGTCGCGCTTTATCGCGCGACGGGCGCAACGGATCAGCCGGTCGGCGTTCTCGCTTCCACGCGCGAACTGACGGGCGAAGCCGCACGCCACGCACTGGGACTTTTCATCAACGCGGTGGTCGTGCGGACGCGGCTCGCCAAAACGCATACACCGGTCACGCTGCTCGCCGAAGTGCGAGACGCCGCGCTCGCCGCTTATGCGCATGCGGACACGCCGTTCGCCGACGTGGTGGCGGCATTGCGCGCCACGCGCACCGAAGCCGGCAATCCGCTCTTTTCCGTGATGTTCAATTACCTGCGACCGGCCGGAACAGCGGGACGCGACTGGGCCGGCCTCACGCTCGACGATTTCAACGACGTGCGGCATCGGGTCGTGTTCGAATTGGAACTGGACGTGGTCGAACATGCCGACGGACGCGTGACGGGCGCCTTCTCGTATGCGAACGAGTTGGTGGACGGCCGCTTCGTCGAGGCACTGTCCGCCGACTATCTGGACGTGGTGCAACGGTTCGTCGACGCGCCGCATGCACAACTGGGCGTTGCTTCAGCGCGCTTCACCCTGGAGTCAGCCGGCGTTGCAACGAGCGCGCAAGCGAGCCCGGTATCTCACACTGAAGCAACGCGGCGCGCCACGGCACTCGAACGCGTATGGAGCGATCTGTTCGAAGGCAACACGCCCGCGCTTCATGACGATCTGTTCGAAGCGGGCGCAAGTTCGTTCGATGTCGTGCGCTTTGTCGATGCCGCGCGAGCCGCTGGTCACGCACTGGAGATTGCCGACGTGTTCGCCGCGCCAACCTTCACGCAACTGGGCGCTCGGCTCGATGCGCGAGCTTCTTGCGTTGCCGAGTTGCGCGACGGCGCTTGAACCCGGAGTCGAACACACAGCCCGGCAAAAAAGGCAGTGAATAAAAACCGCATCAATCACGAAAGATTTTTCGCCGGCCCGCGCATTTGGCGTGCCGGCTTCCACCGATAAGGACCTGCGACATGCACAGAGACACCGTATTTGATCTGATCGGAATCGGCTTCGGACCGTCGAATCTGGCGCTTGCCGTGCGCCTCGCCGAAGAAGCCGGCGTGTCGGACCTCACGCATTGCTTCATTGAGCGACAGCCGGAATTCGGCTGGCATCGCGGCATGCTGCTCGACGACTGCCGGATGCAGATTTCCTTCCTCAAGGATCTCGTGACCATGCGCGATCCGAAAAGTCGGTTCACGTTCATCAACTATCTGTTCGAACGCGGACGTCTGGCGGATTTCGTCAATTTGAAGAATTTCTATCCGACGCGCGTGGAGTTCCACGATTACCTGAGCTGGGTGGCGGCGTCGTTCGACGATCGCGTGAACTACGGCCAGACCGTGACCGGTATCGAAGCGATCAAGAGCGCTGACAATACCAACGACGTCGAAGCGTTACGCGTTTTCTCGCGCGATCACGAAGGCCGTGAATGGCAACGTGTGACACGGGCTCTGTCGGTCGGCATCGGTGGAGGGCCTCAGGTGCCGGAGGCGTTTGCCGCGCTCGGCACGCATAACATCGTGCATTCGTCGCAGTACCTCACGTCCATCGATCGCGTCGTCGAACCTGCGAACGGCGCGCGAAAACGCGTGGCGGTGATCGGCGCGGGGCAGAGCGCGGCCGAAGTGTTCGTCGATCTGACGCGCCGCTATCCGCATGTGGATGCGAGCCTTATCATTCGCTCGAGCGCGCTGAAACCCGCCGACGACAGCCCGTTCGTCAACGAGATTTTCAACCCCGCCTTTACCGATGTCGTCTACGCGCAGCCGCGCGACGGCCGGCGCGCGCTGATCGAGCGTTTTCGCGACACCAATTACGCGGTGGTCGATCGTCCGCTAATCGAGCAGATCTACGAAATGCTTTACCTGCAAAACGTCTGCGCCGAACCGCGCCACCGGTTGCTCGCGAATACCGGCATCGAAACGGCGGCGCGCACGGGCGGCGGCCGGATTGAGCTCACGCTGCGTGACCGTTTGAGCGGCCAGGCCCGCGCCGAGCAATTCGACGCGCTGGTGCTCGCGACAGGATATCGCCGCGACACGCATGCCGAGTTGCTGGAGGGGCTTGCGCCGCATCTGGGCGATGCGCTCACGCAAGGCAATGTCGAGCGCGATTACAGGCTCGCCACGCCGGTGACCTTCAAACCACGCATTTACCTGCAAGGCTGCTGTGAAGACAGCCATGGACTGTCCGACACGCTGCTGTCGGTTCTCGCGTTGCGCTCCGACGAAATCGCCGCTTCGCTTGCGCATTACGCATCGCGCGACCGTTCGGCTGACCGGTCGAGACAGACGCACGCAAACGCGACTCGCGCGGACCGCATGACTTTCGCGCTTTGATAGAAAGCGGCGCCACGACACACACACACATAGGAATCGACTATGCCGAAGAAAAAACTCGTTTATATCTGGTCATTACGAAACGCGGCCGCCGACAAGGCGGGTCAGGACATCGCGTACAAAAGCGGCGCGCGCTACATGAAGTCGGTACTGGAGTCGCTTGTCGAAGCGCTCAATGAAACCGCGCTCGGCGATCAATACTCGCTCGAAAAAGTTGTCTACGACGACGATGCCGGATCCGGCACGGACCGCGAAAAACTGAAGGAATATGGATTTGCTTACGAGCCGGGCAAGCGCTGGTTCTATCCGCCGAACTTGCGCGTGCAGGGCAAGCGGGTCAACGATCTGCTACTCGCGATTCCATCGACGTACCGGCGTGAGCCGCTCGATGCACCGGGCCGCGCGGCAGGCAAGAGCCGCTTTGAAAAGCACCTGCTCGATACGCTGGTGGCATTGAAAGCCGATATTGTCGTACTCGACGGTCTGCTGATCATTCTCGACGAACTGGTTCGGCCCGGCGCGCCGTTCTATCGCAAGATCGTGAATATTCACCCGGGCGTGACGCGTGCCGATTCGCCCTACGAGCGGCGCGGCGCCTACGCGACGCTCGACGCGCTCTACGGTGCGCGCGGCAAGAAAGTGGTCAACTGGAAGACGATGGAAACCGTGGCGGTCGAACCGTTGTATCTGACGGGCGCATCGTTTCACTATGTCGACAACGGGATCGACTCCGGCGAGGTGATTCACGACGTGCTGAATACCGAAATCGATAAGGACGATACGATCCTCGAACTACGCTGGAACAATTTCAACCGAAGCCTTTTCCCGGCTTTGAACGAAGGGCTCGCGATCATGGCCGGGCAGCCGGTGCAAGTCGAGGCGTGATGCGGTGAGGAGCAGCGCGCACGCGCCGCTCGAAGTGGCTATTGGGCGAGAACGAGGGGGTAAGCCATTTGATGACGCGCTATTCAGCACGCGTCGCATCGGCTCGCCTGTCGGGGCGCAGGCGCGCGTTCCCGGTGGCCCAGCCTTCGCGACGCGCTGCCGGAAATCACGAAACTGAGCGCGGCGAGCACCCACACGCCAATGCCGCCGTAGAGCATTACCCAGCCGAAACCTTGCATCAACGCAGCATGGACGATGCTGCCCGACGGATCGATGCGCGCTAACGCGGGAATCCCCGCTCTCACCGCTTCGACATCTCCCGCGGCAATTTTCTCGGCCAGTGCGCCGAGGGGCGCGGTGTCGAGCGTCTGCGGCAGCCGCGTCTTCAGATTGAAGAGAACGCCGCCTACCAGGATCGCCCCCATCAATGCGATGTTGATCGCGAGCGTAATCATCCGCGCGCTCATATCGATGCCGGACGCCATGCCCGCGCGTTCGGCGGGAACCGCGGCGGTCGTCGTATTGGTGACGGGCGTATTGGTGAGGCCGAGGCCCGCGCCGGCGATCACGCAACCGGGCAGCATGGTCCACGCGTTCGCATGCACGGCGGCGCTGCCGTATCGCATCAGCATGAAGCCGAGACCGATCGTAAACAGGCCCACGGGTATGGCGATTCCCGAGCCGTAACGCAGCGCGAGACGTTCGCCGAGCGGCGGGAAGAGCAGGGTCGGCAGCGTGTAGGCGAGCAAGGCGAGGCCGGCGCTCACGCTGTCGTAGCCGAGCCCGATCTGGAAATAGATCGGCAAATAGATCATGAATGGCCAGAAGCTGAAGTTCATGCCCGCCGAGCCCATCAGTGCGCCGGAAAACTGCGGAATCCTGAAGACCGCGAAGTCGAACATGGGGCGGGCACTGAGTTTCTCGGCAACCACAAAGGCCACGAAGGCGAGCAGCGTCGCCGCGATGATGAAGAGCGCGCGAGGATTGCCGAAGCCGAGCGCCGGAACCTGCGTGATGAAATACACGAGGCCGAACACCGCGAGCGACAGCGTGACGATGCCCGCCACGTCGAGCGTATGCGCATGCGGGTCGCGCGATTCCTGCACGCCGCCGAACACGAACGTCAAGGTCGCGACGGCGAGCAGCGCGTGCACCCAGAAGACCCACTGCCAGCTAGAGAGCGCGACGATCGTCCCGCCGATGATCGGCCCAAACCCGAGCCCGATGCCGAAGATGATGCCCCACGCGCTGAATGCGCGAGCGCGTTCCGGGCCCTCGTGGAACTGATGGGAGAGCACGGCCACCTGGCAGATCAGCATGGCGCCGCCGCTTGCGCCTTGCAGCAAACGCGCGACGATCAGCGTCGGCACGCTTTGCGCGAGTCCGCAGACCAGCGAGGTGATGCCGAACAGCGCGATGCCGATCACGAAGACGCGTCGGCGGCCGAAGCGGTCCGCCAGCGTGCCGGTCGCCATCAGCACCGTGGTCACGGCGAGCGTGTAGGCGTTCATGATCCACTGCATGCCTTTGAAATCGCCGTGCAGCACGCGCTCGAGCGTCGGCAGGATCACCGGCACGCTGGAGATTTCGAGGCCGAACATCAGCGACGCAAGACACACCGCGCCCAACGCCAGGGTGTTTTTTCGGAGTGAGAGGAACGCGCGCGGTGTTTTGTCATCGGCGGTCTGCTCGGGACGCACCTCGCGTGAGCCCGGCCGGCGTTCTGCCGCAGCCGTACGTGGCCGTTCTTCGCGCCGTGGCGGCGCGATCGGATCATTGTTCATGGATATTCACCTCGATAGTCGATGAGCTCGGCCCACACATGGACTGTGTAATATAGGGGGAATCTGTGTCCCTATTGACGCGCAGAAATCCCAGAAATGTGTCCATTGAGGAATCAATCGGGTAAAGATATGAGTGACATCCTCGACGGTGTAACGACATTCGTTCGCGTGGTCGAAACGGGCAGTTTCGCCGTGGCCGCGGAGCGCATGAACCTGACGCGTTCCGCGGTCGGCAAAGTGATCGTGCGGCTTGAAAAGCGGCTTGGCGTGCGCCTGCTCAATCGCACGACCCGCAGTCAGAGCCTCACTGAAGACGGGCAGGCCTACTACGACCGCTGCGTGCGCGCGCTGGCCGAACTCGAAGCGGCCGAGGCCGACCTCGATTCAGGAAGGCGCGAGCCGAAAGGGCGTTTGCGCGTGAGCGTGCCGCAGGCTTTCGGTCACTACTGCGTCGCGCCGGTGCTGCTTGAACTGGCGCGCAAGCATCCGCAATTGAAGATCGACATTTCGATTACGGATCGCTTCGTCGACGTGATCGAGGAGGGTTTCGATCTGGTGGTGCGCGTGGGTCCGTTGGCCGACAGCGTGAGTCTCGCCGCGCGCAAGCTCGGCGTGCAGCACGCGAGCATCGGCGCCGCGCCTGCCTATCTGGAGCGGCATGGCACGCCGCGCAGTGTGGACGAATTACGCGGGCACGCCGTGATCGCCTATTTGCGGGGAGGATCGCCGCAGCCGTGGGATGTGGTCGACGTCGACGGGCAGATTCGCCGCGCGCAGGTTCAGCCGCAGCTCGGTTTCGACGACATGACGGGGATTGTGGATGCCGCGCTCGCCGGGTTCGGCCTCGCGTGGCTGCCGGCTTGGCTACTGGCCCGCTATGCGCGAACCGGCGAGCTGGTGACGGTGATGGAGCATTGTTTCCGGCCGACTCAGGAGATCCATCTGGTGTGGCCGAAGAGCCGCTATCTGCCGCTGAAAACGCGCTGTGCGATCGACGCGCTGGTGGCGCAGATTCCGCCGATGATCGGGGCGCCCGCAGCGGGCGCCCCTGGTTCACAAGACGCCTAGAACTGCAGCGTGGCGCTGGCGACGGCGGTACGCGTCGGCGACGGCGCCACGTAGTAGCCCCACGCCGTCGTCCAGTAACGGCGATTGAAGAGGTTGTTGATCCCTGCGCGGAACGTCACGTCCTTGCCGGCGATCTTCGTCTCGTACCGGCCGCTCAGATCGAAGGTGGTGTAAGCCGGCACGAACTGCGTGTTCTGCGCGTCCACGGCCTGGTTGCCGACATACTTGCCGCCGAACGCGAGCGTCAGCGGGCGCAGATACGACGGGTTGTATTCGATCCGGCCCGTCACGGTGAAGCGCGGTGCGCCGTAAATGCGCTTGCCTTCCACGCTCGCATCGTCCACGTCCATGGCCTTCGTGTCGAGCCACATCACGCCGCCCAGCACGCGCCATTCGCTCGTCAGCGCAAGCCAGCCGCTGGCGTCGACGCCCTGATAGCGCTTCGTGCCGTCCTGCACGAAGACGTTGGCCGAGTTCGTGTAGTTGTAGCCCTGGTCTACACGGAACAGCGCGAGGTTGGCGCCCCACTTGCTGTGGTCGGATTTGAAGCCGATCTCATACTGCTTGCTCTTCAGCGGACCGAATGTCGCCGGGTAGTTGACGTTGGTGTTCGACGCCGCGCCGCCCTGTTCGAGCGACTCCACGTAGCTCGCATACACCGTCGAGTAAGGATCGGTCTTGAACATCAGCGCGAAGGTCGGCGTGACCGGATCCGCTTCGTATTGCGACGCCACCGCGCCGCTCGGGTCGTACACGTGCTGGCGATATTGCGTATAGCGCAGACCGACCAGTGCCGACAGGCGTGAGGTGAGCTGCACGGTGTCGCTCGCGTACACGGCAGCCTGCGTGGTGCGCTGCTGACGGTACAGGTCGGAGCCGATGCTGACTTCGTCGTTGGTCAGCAACGTGCTGTTGTACAGATTGCCGTACCCGAGGAAGTAGCCTTCGTTCCAACCTGTGCTGTTGCTGTACTCGCTGGTTTGCGTCTGGAAACCAGCACCCACCACCACGTCATGCTTGATGCTGCCCGTGTTGAAATGCCCTTGCACCATCGCGTCGACGTTCTGGTAGAAGTAGCGCGTCATTGCCGCATAGAGCGTGTTGCTGTAGTTGCCTGCTGAGTCCGTGACATACAGCAGACTGTCCGAATTGGTGCGATTCTCCTTGGCGAAGCGGTATTTCACGCTCGCGTGCCAATTTTCGGAGATGCGGTAATCGAGGCCCGTGCCGAACGAGGCCATTTCGGTCTCGTAGTAGTTCTGCGGTTGCGTGAGCGCATGGGTGACTTTGCTCGCATCGGGAATGCCGCCGGCGTCGCCGCTGAACATCAGGCCGAACAGCGTGCCGTTGGTTCTGCGCTTCTGATAGAACGCGTCGGCGCTCCACGTCAGGTCGGGCGTAATGCGGAAGTCGAACGCGAGCGACGCCACCTGGCGGCGAATGTGGCCGTGGTCCTCGGCGGTGTTGCCGTTTTCGTTGACGAGGTTCAGACGGTAGCCGAAACGATCGTCATTGCCGAAGCGGCCGCCCAGATCGACCGCTTCGCTGAACACGCCGGCCGACTTGTAGCCGATCGAGACGCTGCGGTAGGGCGTGTCGGTTGGCCGCTTCAACACGTAATTGACGATCCCGCCCGGCGAGCCGAAGCCGTACATGAAGCCGGACAGGCCCTTGAGCAGTTCCACCTGCTCGAACGGTTCGAGCGAGAGATCGGTGTCCCACGACGGGAAGGTCTGGCCGTCCACCTTGATGCTGTTCAACGTGTCGATCGGCATGCCGCGCACGGTGAACATCGAATTTTCGCTGATCGCGTTTTCGCTGGTGACCGACACGGCCGGGTCGTATTTATACAGATCGTTGGCGGTGGTCGCGAAAAGGTCCTGCGCTTCGTCGCTCGTCACCACATGGGTCGAGAACGGCGTGTCCACCTGCTTGCGCGAACCCAGCGCGCCTGCGCTGACCGTGTCGGCTTGCGCCACGGTGCTGTCTTTCGACGCCGTGACGCTCACCGCCGGCAAGGTGGCGGCGGTGTCGCTTGCCGCGACCTGCGCCCACCCCGGCGACGACAGCGTGGAAAGCGTCAAGCCGACGCTGGCGAAAAGCCCCGCGCTGAGCAGCGATGGGGTCCGACGTTGGCCGCGCGCAAAAGTTGGGCGGCCGGCGACAAATAAATTCTGCATGTTGTTTGAATTAGGCAGGTGGCGGCGGCGCGCACCAAGTCTGTGCAAAAACGACGCCGTGCTAGCGAGTGGTTGTTAGACGACTGGGTGAAACTGAAAGATACGATCGAATGGTAATGCATCTGATTCGCATTCACAAATTATTTTGTGTCTTAGGTCATCTATAAGACATCTGTTTCAACCCACGGGTCATGGGGCTGTAAGCCTTATGTGGCGGGGCTGGAGCCCATTGGGCGCGCTTGCGGGATATGTTTGTTTCGCAGCGAATAGAGGAAAACACGCATATACTCACGCTCTGGCCGTAAAAAGTAGTGCCGAGCCTGCGCGCTGCGTTTTGCTGCTTCGTCGCAACCTCGCCGGCTCAGCGCTACCAAACGCTCTGTCTATCACTTCACCTAGCAAAGCATCGAACATGTCCACACCGCCGAAGATCATCTACACCCTGACTGACGAAGCGCCTGCTCTGGCGACCTACTCGCTGCTGCCGATCGTCAAGGCGTTCACGCGCTCGTCCGACGTGATCGTTGAAACGCGCGACATTTCGCTGGCCGGCCGGATCATCGCTGCATTTCCCGACTACCTGAGCGCGGAACAGAAGGGTTCCGACGATCTGGCGGAGCTGGGTGCACTCACCACGCGTCCGGAAGCGAACATCATCAAGCTGCCGAACATCAGCGCGTCGGTGCCGCAACTGAAGGCCGCGATCACGGAACTGCGCGATCAGGGCTACAAGCTGCCGGCGTACCCGGACGTCGCAACGACCGACGCCGAAAAAGACGTCAAGGCTCGCTACGACAAGATCAAGGGCAGCGCGGTCAACCCGGTGCTGCGCGAAGGCAATTCGGACCGTCGCGCGCCGCTGTCGGTCAAGAACTACGCACGCAAGCATCCGCACAAGATGGGCGCGTGGAACGCGGACTCGAAGTCGCACGTCTCGCACATGAGCGGCGGTGACTTCTACGGCAGCGAAAAATCGGCGCTGATCGCAGCGGCCGGCGCTGTGAAGATCGAACTGACGGCCGCGGACGGCTCGAAGACGGTCCTGAAGGAAAAGACGCCGGTGCAAGCGGGCGAGATCATCGACGCTTCGGTGCTGTCGAAGAACGCGCTGCGCAGCTTCATCGAAGCGGAAATCGCCGACGCGAAGGCGAAGGGCGTGCTGTTCTCGGTGCACCTGAAGGCCACCATGATGAAGGTGTCGGATCCGATCATCTTCGGTCACGTGGTGTCGGTGTTCTACAAAGACGTGCTCGCCAAGCACGCGGACGTGCTGGCGAAGGCCGGCTTCAACCCGAACAACGGTATCGGCGATCTGTACGCGCGCCTGAAAGACCTGCCGGCTGAAACGGTTGCCGCGATCGAAGCCGACATCAAGGCGCAATACGCAGAGCGTCCGCCGCTGGCCATGGTCAATTCGGACAAGGGCATTACCAGCCTGCACGTGCCGAGCGACGTGATCGTCGACGCGTCCATGCCGGCCATGATTCGCGAGTCGGGCAAGATGTGGGGTGCGGATGGCGCGCTGCACGACGCCAAGGCCGTGATTCCGGACCGTTGCTACGCGGACGTTTATCAGGCGGTGATTGAAGACTGCAAGAAGCACGGCGCGTTCGACCCGGTCACGATGGGCACGGTGCCCAACGTCGGCCTGATGGCGCAAGCCGCCGAGGAATACGGTTCACACGACAAGACGTTCCAGATTCCGGCGAACGGCGTGGTTCGCGTGACGGACGCAGCCGGCACGGTATTGCTCGAGCAGCCGGTGGAAGCGGGCGACATCTGGCGCATGTGCCAGACCAAAGACGCGCCGGTTCAGGACTGGGTCAAGCTCGCGGTGAACCGCGCTCGCGCCTCCAACACGCCTGCCGTGTTCTGGCTGGATGCAGCGCGCGCGCACGACGCCCAGATCATCAAGAAGGTCGAGCACTACCTGAAGGACCACGACACCAGCGGTCTGGACATTCGCATCATGACGCCGGTCGAAGCGACGAAGTTCTCGGTCGAGCGCATCCGCGCCGGCAAGGACACGATTTCGGTCACCGGCAACGTGCTGCGCGACTACCTGACCGACCTGTTCCCGATCATGGAACTGGGCACCAGCGCGAAGATGCTGTCGATCGTCCCGCTGATGGCAGGTGGCGGCATGTTCGAAACCGGCGCGGGCGGTTCGGCGCCGAAGCACGTGCAGCAACTGGTCGAAGAAGGTTTCCTGCGTTGGGATTCGCTGGGTGAATTCCTGGCGTTGGCCGCCTCGCTCGAACATCTGAGCGGCGCCTATCACAACCCGAAGGCGCAGGTTCTGGCCAAGACGCTGGATCAGGCAACCGGCAAGTTCCTCGACAACGACAAGTCGCCGGCGCGCAAGGTTGGCGGTATCGACAACCGCGGCAGCCACTTCTACCTCGCGCTGTACTGGGCGGAAGCTCTGGCCGCGCAAACCGAAGATGCGGCGCTGCAGGCGCAGTTCGCCGGCGTGGCGAAGGCACTGGCCGAGAACGAAGCGAAGATCGTCGAGGAGTTGGGTGCTGCGCAGGGCAAGCCGGTGGACATCGGCGGTTACTATCGCCCGAACGTCGAACTGACGAGCAAGGCTATGCGCCCGAGCGCCACGCTGAACAAGATCGTGGACGCGGTTGCTTGATGCACTGAAGAAACGTGCTGTACTGAAGTAGGCGGTAAGCATGACGATGGCGCTCTCGAGCGCCATCGTCATTTTTGTTTCCACGTGAGTCGCCGCCATAACTGCCATCACACGTGAACGATTTCCCAATCGCTGAGCTTCTCGGGAATTTCGAGCGTCGCCGTGTCGTCGCCTTCCGAGAGATGCGGGCAGATCAAGCCGCGTGCGAGGTCGTCTGCGGCCTGCTGCGGGCTGGCAAACTCGCCGAGCGTTTCATTGCCGTAGGTTGCTTCCCAACCGTCCTGTCCCGGCAAAATGTAGAACGCGCCTTGATTCGAACCAAAACGAAAGCCTTTCATTTTTAGTCTCCCAATTGCCAATTAAAAACCGCGGTGCCGTGGCGGCTTCGTGCGAGAGGTTGGGGACCGTCAGACAGTGTTTCCGTCTCGTCCAACTCACTCGGCTACTGAAGCGCCGGCTCTTGTAAAAGAGTCTACGTCAGCAGGCAGTGGCGCAAGGGGTTGTTAGATGCTTCGTTCGAGTAAAAAATTGTGTTTAAAAATAAAAGCTTATCGTCTTTGTTTCACGATGTGCAACGTGGGGCGACATTGCGAAATGCCGGATTTGTGCCACGTACCACGATTTTTTACGAAGCAATCGATCGTTCCACATCGTGAAATTTTCGAGGGTTTAAGTGCGGTCGTTCTATTCGAGGCAGGATCGCAAGCGGCCGACGCGTCGGCACGACCCGCTTAGCCGGCAATCCGGCGCAGGAAATCGAGCATCACACGATTGAATTGCGCCGGCCGTTGCAGCGGGGCGAAGTGACTCACGCCGGGCAATAGAATCAGCTCCGCGCCGGGAATGGTGCGGGCGAGGTATGCGGCGTGTTCCGGCTTGATGAACTCGTCGTGTTCGCTTTGCACGATGGCGACCGGCACACGGACTCGGGCCAGATCGTCGGCGCGGTAGTTGGGCTCGGTTTTCATCATCGTGCTGACGGCGGAAACGAATGCTTCGAAGTCGTCCGGTGTCGCCGATAGCTGCGCGTAGTCTTTTGCGTGGCGGCTGAAGCAGCGCTCGATCGTAGGCGTCGGCACAAATGGCTTCGTGCCGCTCGGGTCCATGTTGCAGCCGAAGAAAAACACGCCCGCCACCCGCTTCGGGGCGGTGATGCCCAATACCATCGCGACGCAGGCGCCGTCGCTCCAGCCCACCAGCGCCGCGCGATCGAGCCGCAAGGCGTCCATGACGGCGAGCACGTCCGAGGCCATCAGTTCGTAGCAGTAGGGCCGTGCGTCGCGGGTGCTGCGACCGTGGCCGCGACTGTCGACGACCACCACGCGATGCCCTGCGCCGAGCAGCGCCGGAAGCTGGTAGCCCCAATTGCCGCTATGCCCGAGACCGCCGTGCAGCAGAATCACTGGTGCGCCGGTGCCATACGACGCGTACCAGATGCGCGCGCCTTCGTGCTCGACGTAGGCTTCTTCGTTCGGGACCGGCAGCGGCGCGGCGCCAGCGGCTTCGAAGTGTTCGAGGTCGTCGTCGTGCGATTTGCTGGTGGGTTCCATCGCCGTCGTCTCCGGTGTCGACCAGAGTTGGCGCTTTAGCGCCTTACTCTGGTCCCATGCACCTGCTGCGGTCGACCAGAGTTGGCGCTTTAGCGCCTTACTCTGGTCCCATGCACCTGCTGCGGTCCCATGCACCCGTTGCGGTACCACGCAACAAGGTTGCCTGGAGGATTCGCTAGGTTGCCAGCGTTCCGCACAGCGATCAACGCACCTACGAGTTTTTGTGTCCAGTGGGTCTGCGCAACGACGGCGCACTAAAAGCAAAACCCGGCGCAAAGGCCGGGTTCCGTTCTATCGCCGCACTGGCGATAACACATCTATCACTGCATCCCGGACGACTCGTAATTCACATCCGACACCACGCCGTTCGGATCGATCGTGACGGTCAGATCGCGCTTGGAGAACTTGAGGTTGAACGCCGAGCCGCTCGTCGTGTGGTACGCATAAACGAGGGCTTGGCCCTTCTTGTCCTTGATGATCGGATATACCGCATAGCCGGCGGGTCTGCCCAGCAACGCGATAACCTCGTCGCGGGTGGTCTTGCCTTTGACGATGGCCGAGCGTTTCGACGCGTCGAAGGAACTGGCGTCGTCCTTGAACGTGGAGACGAATACGTTCGACACCATCACGTCCTTCCAGAAGCCCAATTCCAGCGAACGCGCCGGTATCACGCCGGTTTCCAGCGGCGTGCCGCCAGTCGACGCATACGCATAGGAAAGCAGCGTCACGTCCTCTTCGTTTTTGGTGACGGTGCTCTGGCGAAACGGGCTACCGTATTTTGCTCGCGCCTCGGCAACGGTCGTTTTGCCGTTTTGCAAAGCCGAGTCATCAGGACGGACGAAGTTCGTCCCGGCGCAGCCACTCAGCATGCCGACCAGAGCAGCACTCAGGCAAATCATTGAAATCTTGTTCATCAGGTCCCCGAAGACATCGTAATAAGGCGTGCACGTGGCACTGTTTTGATTGCTCCTCTATCGAGCGAAGTTCGCATGTCACACGAACAGTGGATATCGACGGCCTTCACGATACCCACCGCTCATAGTCACCGACACTCAACTCGAAACGTACGCGACATACGGCCCCGTCCCGCCGCCGCTCGAGGCGCGGCCCGAGATGCCGTAGTAGACATGGCGGCCATAGAAGAACGGCAGGCCAAAGTCGAACTGCCGGGTCATGTAGATACCGAGGTTGTTGAACGCGTTATTCCCCGATGCGTTCAGCGTCGCGCCGTTTGCGATATTGAAGCCGAGCGTCACGCTCGCCGGATTGGTCCCCACGAGGGTCGAGGTGCGGCCCACCGTCGCGGCCGGAATGTAGTACCCGGACGACGTGTCGCGCGCAATCGTGGTGTCCGGAAAGAACAGCACGGTCGAGCCCGAATCGAAGAAGGTCTGCGTGAATACAGTGCCGTTATAGCTGGACGTGAAGTCGCCGTTCAGATTCGTCCGGAAGATCGGCGCACCTGTGCCGTTCAGCACGTTATTCGCCTGAGTATCGATGCCGAACACGAGCGTGCCTTGAGCCGTCGCGCTGCCGCTATCCGACACTTGCGCCATCTCCAGAATCACGCCGTTGTTGTCTTGCGCGAAGAGCGACACCGGGTTGGTGATCTGGCCGCTGACCGGCACCGAGGTGACGTTGCCGGCGTTGGTGTAATAGAACTGCGGACGCGCCGTCAATTCACACGCCGAGCCGCAATCCGTCGGACTCACTCCAATGCCGAGAATGCCGTTTGCACCAATATCGGCAACGCTCGCCAACTGCCTTCCCACCTGGCATTCGCTCGGCGCGGCCACGGTCAGCGCCGGATCGCCGATCACGTGGATCGGCACCGACGGCGCAATCTCGCTCGATAAACCCACGTCCGCGAGATGCACCGAACCCCATGCATAGCCGCTGCCGAACAACGCGCATTCGGCGAGCGGCAGGCCGCTCGTATGAGCCGTTTCGGCAGTGAGCGCGCTGAAAGTGGCGTCAGGAATCGCCGAGCGAATCAGACGCAGCCCGAACGACGCCGTGTCGACGATCACGTTGGGAATCGTCGCGCAACTTGTTGCCGCGTTGGAGCCGGGCGCGCAGATCTTGACGCTGACCATCGGCTGGTTATGAATGCCCGTTCCGCTTACCGTTACCAGCATCGTGTTGCCCGCGCCCACGGGTGTGGGCACGGCCGACGCGTCGACGGCGAGCACATTGGGTGTCGAGTCACTGGTAAGGGGCGTGTTCGCCGAGCCGCCCGATGCCGCGGGCGCGCTCGCTGCGGTGGGCGCGTTGGCCGTCGTGGTGCTGTTGCCGCCGCCACCACCACCGCCGCAGCCGGCAAGACCGAATGCCAATCCGAGCCCAAGCGCGAGCCCAAGCGCCGCGGCAATAATTCTTGCGATTTTGCGCACTGTTATTCTCTCTAATGATTTTAATGAGTTATTTGATATCGTCAGCGCTGACCCCTTGCGGCAGCGCTTGCGGTAAATAGGCGCGGCCCACGAAGGCGCCCATATGGCCGCCGGTCTCAACGACCAGCCCCGACTGATGCACGACGGCGGGTCCATAGCCGCCGCCTTGCGTGGCGTGGGCGTCGGTGAGTGCCTGGACGTAGGAAGGGAAGTAAGTGGCGAGCAGCGTTTTGAGCGGCGGCATGGTCGGGCCTTGCCAGCTCAACGCGAAGACGCTGTTGCCCGGGCCGATGTATTCGCTCACCACCGTCCCCGATGAAAGCGTTGTCTGGCTCACGGTGTAGCTCGCCGCTGCCGCGCTGCCACTGGCGGCGAAGCGCGCCACCGCCGCGCTATTCTGGCTCGCCGCCCCCGCGCTCGTGCTGCTCGCCGTGACCGGATAGGTCGGTGCGCCGCCCAATGCCGCATACGCCGGTGCAATCAGAGCGAACGACGCCGCGGCCACCGCGAGCATTCGAAATTGGCTCATTATCATTTTTTCGTTTTCGAAGTTTTGGAGTTTTTGGAAACACGCGAGCGGCTTTCTTATCCCTCGAACTCGCGCGAAGCCGATACTAGCGCGAGCACGTGGAAGTAAATCAGACGATTAATGGCGATAATCGGGCGCTGTTTGAAAATGAAAGGTAAAGCGCATATTGCGCGTGGTTCAATCCTCGCCGAGTTTCTCGATCAGCATTGAAACGAAGGTCTCCGTCACCGGCGGCAAGGTCCGGCCGCGCTTCTTGATGAGCGCGATAGGCCGGGTGAACGCGGGATCGTCGACCGCGCGCACGATCAGTTCGGGCTCCGCTCTGACTTCGCGGGCCGACGCCGGCAGGATGGTCACGCCGAGCCCGGCGCGCGCCATCGCGACAGCGGTCATCATGTAGGTGGGCTCGCACGCGATCTCCGGCGTGCAACGGGCGTTCGCGAAAGCGCTGTCGACAACGGCCCGCACGCTCGTACCCGGTGCGGTCAGCACGAGCGGCACGGCGGCGAGATCGGCGAGTGTGATGCGCCGCCGCCGGGCCAGTGCATGGCGCTTCGGAAACACGGCAACCAGCCGGTCGATGCCCGCATGCAGCACCTCGAACGCGGCATCGTCGAGCTGGCCGCCGGTCAGCCCGATATCGGCCTCTTCATTGCGAACGAGCGTATTGACCATGCTGGCGACCACGTCGCGCACATGAAAGCTCACGCGCGGCACGGCCTTCTTGAGGTCCTGTACGAGTTCAGGCAGCACGCTGGCCGCGAACGTTGGCAGGCACGCGATCCGCACCGTGCCGCTCGCGCCTTCGCCGAGCGAGCGTGCGTCGATCAGCACGTGCTCCATGTCATGCAGCGACTTCTGCAGGAGCGGCAGCAATTCGCGGCCGGTCGGCGTCAGCGCGACGTTGCGGCTGTTGCGGTCGAAGAGGCGCATGCCGACCGTTTCTTCAAGCCGGCGAATTTGCACCGTCAGCGCCGGTTGCGACAGATGCAGCCGCGTCGCCGCTCGCGTGAAGCTGCCCGTTTGCGCCACGGCGATAAACGCGCGAATGTCCCGAAGATTCAGATCCATGATGGTTTGTAATCGCTGCGATCAAATCATTTCAATTGATTTATAAGCGCTTCGAACTTACGCTGGATCGCAGTAAAAAACAATCTCGGAGACAAGCACATGCTGCCATTACTGGGGCTCGCCACCATCGTCGTATTGCTCGGCGCGATTCTGTCCAAACGCATGTCGCCGCTGGTCGCGCTCATCATCGTGCCGATTGCGGCGTCGCTCATTGGCGGCTTCGGCTTTCAGACCAGCAAGTTCGTGATCGAGGGGCTGAAGAATCTCGCGCCGGTCGTCGGCATGTTCGTGTTCGCGATTCTGTACTTCGGCACGATCACCGACGCCGGCACGCTCGATCCGATCATCGACCGCATTCTGCGCGCGGTCGGCACGCGGCCCACGCGGATCGTAATGGGCACCACGCTGCTTGCGCTGCTGATCCATCTGGACGGCTCCGGCGCCGTCTGCTTTCTGGTCACGATTCCCGCCATGCTGCCGCTCTACGATCGCCTGAAGATGGATCGGCGCGTGCTGGCCGCGGCGGTTTCGATGGCCGCCGGCATCAACTTCCTGCCGTGGACGGGCCCGATGATTCGCGCCTCCGCGTCGCTGCATCTGCCGATCTCGGCGCTGTTCAATCCGCTGATTCCCGTGCAGGCGATCGGCCTCGTGTTCGTGTTCAGCATGGCGTTCTGGCTCGGTCGGCGCGAGGAAAAACGCCTCGGCCTCACGGCCGCGAGCGGTTCGGTGCCCATGCCGAAACGCGAACTCACGCCCGACGAACAGGCGCTGCGCCGGCCGAAGAACTTCTGGTTCAACATCGTGCTGACGCTGGTGGTGCTCGGCACCATGGTCGTGATGGGCGAGAAGATCCCGCCGGCGATCATGTTCATGGTCGGCCTGTGCATCGCGCTGATGGTGAACTATCCGAACGTCGACATGCAGCGCAAACGGATCGACGCCCATGCGCGAGCCGCGTTGATGATGGCCGGCATTCTGCTCGCGGCCGGCGTGTTCACCGGCGTGATGCAAGGCAGCGGCATGCTGAAGGCGATGGCGCAGGCGGCGGTCGGTTTCGTACCACCGGCGATGGCCAGTCATATTCCCGTCGCGCTCGGCTTGCTCTCGATGCCGCTCAGCATGTTGTTCGATCCCGACTCGTTCTATTTCGGCGTGCTGCCGGTGATCGCCGAAGTAGCCGGCCAGCTCGGCGTGCCCGCGGTGCACGTCGGCCAGGCCGCGTTGCTCGGCCAGATGACCACGGGCTTTCCGGTGAGCCCGCTGACACCCGCCACCTTCCTCGTGGTCGGCCTGTGCGGCATCGATCTCGCCGACCATCAGAAATTCACGTTCCCCTTGCTGTTCGGCGCGTCGGTCGTCATGACGATTGCCTGCGTCGCGCTGGGGATATTCTCACTGTGAGCTTCACTGAACGAACGGATGTGACCAGCATGACAGCCACTCAATCTCAACGCAGCGTGCGCGTCGGCGCGGGCGCGGGTTATTCGGGCGACCGGATCGAACCCGCCGTCGAACTGGCGGAGCACGGCGCGCTCGATTACCTCGTGTTCGAGTGCCTCGCTGAACGCACGATTGCTATCGCGCAGCAGGCGCGCAGCAAAGACCCGGAACTCGGCTACGACCCGTTGCTCGAAACGCGCATGCGGGCCGTGCTGCCGGCTGCGCTGCGCAACGGCGTGCGCATCATTTCGAACATGGGGGCGGCAAACCCCCTCGCGGCGGCGCGCAAAACCGTTGAGATCGCGCGCGAGCTCGGTCTCGGCGAGGTGAAGATCGCGGCGGTCACCGGCGACGATGTGCTCGACGTCGTGCGCCACGGCGATTTCTGTTTCGTCGAATCCGGAGAACGTGTGTCGGACTATCAGGACCGGCTGGTGTCCGCGAACGCCTATCTCGGCGCGAGCGCGATCGTCGATGCGCTCGCGGCCGGTGCACAGATCGTGCTGACCGGACGCGTGGCCGATCCGTCGCTGTTCGTCGCACCGCTGATTCACGAATTCGGCTGGCGCATGGACGACTGGCAGACGCTTGGCCAGGCGACCGTGATCGGTCATCTGCTGGAATGCGCGGGGCAGATTACCGGTGGCTATTTCGCGGATCCGGGCTTCAAGGATGTTCCTGAACTGGCGAGGCTCGGCTTCCCGATTGCCGAAGTCGGGCAGGGCGGCGCGGTGGTCATCACCAAGCTCGCGCAAGCCGGCGGGCGAGTCACGGAAGCGACCTGCAAAGAACAGTTGCTATACGAGATTCACGATCCGCAGCGTTATCTGCAACCGGACGTGGTCGCGGATTTTTCGCAGGTGCGTGTCGCGCAGGACGCACCGGATCGCGTTCGCGTGAGCGGCGGGCGAGGCACGCCGCGTACGGATACCTTGAAGGTGTCGGTTGCGTATTTCGATGGTTTTATCGGCGAAGGGCAGATTTCGTACGGCGGTCCCGGTGCGTTGGCGCGTGCGCGGCTCGCACTCGATATCGTGCGGGAGCGGCTCGTGTTGACCGGCGTGGAGACGCGTGAATTGCGCTTCGATCTGATCGGCGTGAACTCGTTGCATGGCGAGACGGCGGCAGCCGGTTATGCCGAACCGTACGAGGTGCGCGCGAGAGTGGCGGGGCGCACGGCCTCGCTTGCGCAAGCCGTGCGGATCGGCAACGAGGTGGAGACGCTGTACACCAATGGTCCCGCTGGCGGAGGCGGCGTCACCAAATCGGCCCGCGAAGTCGTCGCGGTGCAATCGGTTTTGCTGCCGCGCAGGCATGTGACGCCGACGTTTTCGATGGTGGAGGCGTGAGATGAAATTACGTGAGCTGGCTCATTCGCGTACTGGCGACAAAGGCAATACGCTGAACATCTCGGTGATCTGCTACGACGCGAAGAACTACGAGCATCTGCGCGCGGTGCTCACCCCGGAACGGGTCAAAGCGCATCTGCGCGATGTCGTGCAAGGCGACGTGGTGCGCCATGAACTGCCCGGGATCGGCGCGTTCAACTTCGTGCTCGGCCATGCGCTCGGCGGCGGCGTGACGCGTTCGCTCGCACTCGACGCGCACGGCAAGTCGCTGAGCTCGGCGTTGATGGATCTCGATGTCGAGGCGCCTGCGTCGTAGATCGCTCATTCGTTGCGGCCGCCTTCTGACTGGCGGCTCAATCAGCTCAATCGACTCATTCACCCGCTTTGCTCAGTTCGTGAGCGCGACGCAGCCGTTCGCGGCTATTGCTCAAATGCATGCGCATGGCGGCGCGCGCGTCGTCCGGGTCTTGCCGTTCGATTGCGCGATAGATCATCTGATGCTCGTTCAACACGTTGCGCAGATGCTCGATATGGTCGAGTTCCGCGATCTCCGCCGTGCCGAGCCGCGTACGCGGGCTCACCGCGCGGCCGAGTTGGCTCAGCACGTCGAAAAAATAGCGGTTGCCGCTCGCGCGGGCGATCTGCAAATGAAACTCGATGTCGTGCGCGACCGTATCGCTGCTGCCGCGCTCGAGTTCGGACTCGAAGCGGTCCAGTGCGCCGCGGATCTGCTTGAGGTTCTGGTCGGTGCGCCGCGCCGCGGCGAGCGCGGCGGAGGCAGCCTCGACATCGATGCGGAATTCGATGATCGCCATGACGTCCAGCATGCTGGAGAGGTCGGCGGTCGGCAGCTTCATGGCTTGTTCCGACGGCGGCGCCAGCACGAAGGTGCCGATGCCGTGACGCGTCTCGACCACCTGGGCCGCTTGCAGGCGCGAAATCGCCTCACGCACCACGGAGCGGCTGACCGAGAGCTGCTTCATCATCGCGACTTCGGTGGGAATGCGATCGCCCGGCCTCAGGGCGCCGCGGCGAATTTCATCGGAAAGGGTGGCCACCACCTTCTCAGTTAGGCTGCTCATTTCTGGGGCTGGTCGGTTGTTCGGCTGGAAATGCACACATGGCGCGTGCGAATGGTGTCGTGTGTCGCCTCGGTATAGCCATCATAGCGGTTGTCCGGCCGGGAACGATTTCAATCGCGCGCTTGGGATGGTTGGCGGAAAAGAGGTGTCAGGGTTGGGTTGATCGGACGTATATGTCCGCTATTTTACGGTCATCAGACATCCTAGTTCGATTGTCGAAATGGTTGCCGGCGCGCGCCGTGCGCAATGATACGCAGATGGGCCGCAGTTCTGCAGGGTAAACACGGCATTGGAATAGCGCACGAAACAACGGTAGACTGTCATCAGACGACGTATCACAGAGTTGGGTGCGAAAAATCGGCGTGCCTAAATGCGCTGCGTTGCATTGATTTGCCTGCATGACAGCCGAAACTGGAGACAATCTTGACATCTGCCCTCACCACCGCCGCCGACCCGCTCGGATCAGCGGTCTCCAAGGTCAAGCGGCACGTGCTGCCGCTGTTTCTGATCATGTTCATCGCGAACTACATCGACCGCGTGAACATCGGCTTCGTCAATTCCCACATGCAGACGGACCTCGGCATTGGCGCCGCGGCCTACGGTCTCGGGAGCGGTTTGTTCTTTATCGGCTACGCGCTGTTCGAGGTGCCCTCGAACGTGTTGATGCAGAAGTACGGTGCGCGCGCGTGGCTCACCCGCATCATGGGTACGTGGGGACTCGTCGCGGCAGCGATGGCGTTCGTCTGGAACGACACCTCGTTCTACGTGCTGCGGTTTCTGCTTGGCATCGCCGAGGCCGGCTTCTTTCCCGGCGTGGTCTTTTACTTCACGCAATGGCTGCCGCAGAAGGAACGCGGCAAGGCGGTGGCGGTTTTTCTCGGCGGCTCGGCGCTCGCGTCTGTGTTGTCCGGTCCGATCACCGGCAGCCTGCTGTCCATTCGTGGCTTCGGCTTGCACGGCTGGCAATGGATGTTTCTCGTCGAAGGCGGCTTTTCGATAGTGCTGTGCGCGGTGAGCTGGATGCTGCTGAAGTCGCGTATCAGCGATGCCTCGTGGCTCTCCGCCGAAGAACAGAGCGTGCTCGCCACGTCGATCGCGGCGGAGCAGGCCGAGCGCGAGGCGCACGGCGGCGCGCATCTGCCGGCCATGAAGCTGTTGAAGGACCCGCAGATTCTGCTGTTCTGCTTCCTGTACTTCGCGATTCAACTGACCATCTACGCGGCCACCTTCTGGCTGCCCACCATCATTCGCAAAATGGGCGGCCTGTCCGACTTCGAAGTCGGCATGCTCAACGCGATTCCCTGGCTCATTGCCATGGTCGCGATGTACTGCTTCGCGCTGTTGTCGGCGAAATGGCGCTTTCAGCAGGCGTGGCTGGCCGTGGCGCTCGTCATCGCGGCGTGCGGGCTGTTCGCTTCGACTTCTGGCAATCCGGTGCTGTCGTTCGTGGCGATCTGTTTCTCGGCGATCGGCTTCAAGGCAGCGGCTTCGCTGTTCTGGCCGATCCCGCAGGGTTATCTGGATGCACGCGTGGCCGCCGCGGTCATTGCGCTGATCAACTCGGTGGGCAACCTCGGCGGATTTTTCGCGCCGGCCGCGTTCGGTTATCTGCAGCAGCACACCGGTTCGATCACGGGTGGGCTGTACGGTCTGGCCGTGGCTTCGCTGATTGCGGCAGCGGCTGGCTTTCTGACCCGCAATCGCCGTGTGAATCACGACCCGTTGCCGGAATCGCTGCGGCATCGAGCCCACTGACTACACTGACTAACAGCGTCGCCGATCATGCGTCACGTACTTTCCAGTTTCCGTCCGGTGCCCGTGCCGAGTGCGATCGCACTGCGCCTCGCCTTGCGGCACCCGGCTCATTAACTCATCTGGTCCAACCTCATGTCCACGAAACCTTCCCAATCGAACGCCACGCCTGTCGTCACCGAACTGCGCGTCGTGCCCGTCGCCGGCCGTGACAGTATGTTGCTCAATCTGAGCGGCGCGCATGGCCCGTTCTTCACGCGCAACATCGTCATTCTGCGCGATAGCGCCGGGCATACCGGCGTGGGCGAAGTACCGGGCGGCGAAAGTATTCGCAAGACCATCGACGACGCGCGCGCGCTCGTCGTCGGTCAGTCGATCGGCAATTTGCAAGCAGTCTTGAACAAGGTGCGCACGCAATTCGCCGACCGCGACGCCGGCGGCCGTGGTTTGCAGACGTTCGATCTGCGTACCACGATTCATGCGGTGACCGCGCTCGAAGCCGCGTTGCTCGACCTGCTCGGCCAGCATCTGGGCGTACCCGTTGCCGCGTTGCTAGGCGAAGGCCAGCAACGCGACGAAGTCGAAATGCTCGGCTATCTGTTCTATATCGGCGACAGCAAGAAGACCGACCTGGAATACGCGAGCGGCGCGGAGGGCCGCGACGACTGGGAGCGCGTGCGCACCGAAGAGGCGATGACGCCCGAGGCCGTCGTGCGTCTGGCCGAAGCCGCGCAGGCGCGCTACGGCTTCAACGACTTCAAGCTGAAGGGCGGCGTGTTGTCCGGCGACGCCGAAATCGAAGCTGTGACCGCGCTCGCCGAACGGTTTCCCAAGGCCCGCGTGACGCTCGACCCGAACGGCGCGTGGTCCTTGGCGGAAGCGGTGCGCCTGTGCCGTGACCAGCACGATGTGCTCGCCTATGCGGAAGATCCGTGCGGCGCGGAAAACGGGTATTCGGGCCGCGAGGTGATGGCCGAGTTCCGCCGCGCGACCGGCTTGCCGACGGCGACCAATATGATCGCCACCGACTGGCGCCAGATGGGCCACGCGATCCAGTTGCAATCCGTGGACATTCCGCTAGCCGATCCGCACTTCTGGACCATGCAGGGCTCGGTGCGCGTCGCGCAGATGTGCAACGACTGGGGTCTCACCTGGGGCTCGCACTCGAACAACCACTTCGACATTTCTCTCGCCATGTTCACGCATGTGGCGGCTGCCGCGCCCGGCAAGATCACGGCGATCGACACGCACTGGATCTGGCAGGACGGTCAGCGTTTGACGCGTGAGCCGCTGCAGATCGTCGGCGGCAAGGTCAGGGTGCCGCAGGCCGCGGGGCTCGGTGTCGAGCTGGACATGGACGAGATCGAGAAGGCGCACGCGCTGTATCAGCAGCACGGCCTGGGCGCCCGCGACGATGGCGTGGCGATGCAATACCTGATCCCGAACTGGACGTTCGATAACAAGCGCCCGTGTCTGGTGCGCTAACCAGCGGCAATATGGGCGGCGCCTTTAACTCTTGCGAAACACCACATGCGAGATGCGCTGCACCAGCAGCGCGGCCGCCAGCGCCGCCACCGCCGTCAGCCACACGCCGATATGAATCGACTGCACGAGCGCATCGCGTGCGGTGTCGATCAGCGCGAGCGTATTGAGCCCTGACGGTTTCATATCCGCGATCAGCTTCAGACGCGAGGCTTCGTCGATCAGAATGCGCAGGTCGACGAAACGAGGCCGCCATTGCGACGCGGCCGGTTCGCCGAGCACGCTCATCGTGCGCGTGACTACGTCGCGGTAATGATGTTGCACCACGGTTGCGACAATGCTGGTGCCGAGCATGCCGCCCACCATGCGGGTGGATTGCAGCAGCGCCGTCGTAATGCCGAAGCGCTCGCGCCCGGCAATCTCCTGGCCGAACACGTTCAGATTGTTGAGGATGAAGCCGAGGCCGATGCCGACCGCGGCCATCGGCAATTCGATCCATACATGCGGGGTGTCCGGATTCGCAAACGCCAGCGCAATCGAGGCGAACAACAGCAACGCGAAGCCGATCGACAGGATCTGCGTGGGCTTCTTCATGTGAATGACGATACGCGTATTCAGCAGACTGCCGAGCGCGATGCAGGCGGCGATCGGCGTGGCGAGCAGGCCGGCCTGCTGCGGCGACAATCCGAAGCCGCCTTGCAGCAACAGCGGCGCGAAAAAGATCAGCGAGAACATCACGAAGCCCGACAGCATGCCGAGCGTAAACAGCGTGACGAGTTGCGGGTCCTTGAACAGGTCGAGCGGAATGATGGGATGCGTGGCGCGCTTTTCGCATATCAGCAAGGCAATCGCGCCGACGATCACGCAGGCCGCCAGCGTGAGCGTGCCTGCGGTGAGGCCGTCTTTCGGCACGGCTTCGATGAAAGCCTGCAGACCGCCGAGCACGGCGGCGACCAGCGCCGCGCCGAGCCAGTCGATCTTCACTTCGCCTTCATGCGGACGCCGGAAGGCGGGCAGATGCGCCCAGATGAAATAGAGCGCCGCCGCGCCGACCGGCAAGTTGATCAGGAAGGTGGAGCGCCAGCCCCAGTGTTCGCTCATCCAGCCGCCGAGCGACGGTCCCGCCGCGGTGCCGATGCCGTAAGCGGCGGCCATCACCACTTGCCAGCGCACGCGCGCCCGGGGATCGGGAAAGAGATCGGGTATCGAAGCGAATGCCGTGCCGACCATCATCCCGCCACCCACGCCTTGCAGGCCGCGCGCGATCACGAGAAACAGCATGTCGTTCGCGACGCCGCAGAGCACCGACGCCACCGTGAACGTGATGACCGCGGCAATCACGAAACGCTTGCGGCCGAAGTAGTCGCCGAGCCGCCCGAATACCGGCACGGTCACGACCGAGGCCAGCAGGTAGGCGCTCGCGATCCACGCGTAGTACTCGAAGCCGTGCAACTCGGCGACGATGGAAGGCAGTGCGGTGCTGACGACGGTCTGGTCGAGTGCGACCAGCATGTTGACGAGGCCGATGCCGAGCATGGCGAACAGGGCGTTGCGGAACGGCAGGGCGGTGGCGGTCGGATTCACGGGCTTGAGAGAGAAAGCTTTGCAAGGTCGGCGCTGCGCGAATGGCGCAGGTCAGGGTCTTGACGAACCACGTCCTCTAGTTGTCTGACCTCTTGGTGGGGATTATACGGGTTTTCCCTGGGCGAAACTAATCGCAGGAATTTTTGGCAAAAAAAGCCGCGCACAGTGGCGCGGCCTGATTGGTGAAATTCGGGGCGGAAAAGAAAGGCGCGCTTGCGTTCCGCGCGTCCATCCGCGCCGGCTGCCTTAGCCGAAGCTCGGGCTCTTGCCGAGTGCCATCGCCATCGCTTGCAGCGCAACCAGATAGCCGTTTGCGCCGAGTCCGCAAATCACGCCGGTCGCCGCGCGCGAGATCAGCGAGTGACGATACGTTTCATCGCGTTTATGAATGTTCGTGATGTGCAACTCGATCAACGGTTGCTCGATCAGCTTGACCGCGTCGAAGACCGGCACCGACGCGAACGAAAAGCCCGCCGGATTGATGATCACCGCGGCGTCGCGCTCGAACGCTTCCTGCAACCAGTCGACCATGGTGGCTTCGCTGTTGGTCTGGCGAAACTCGCATTTGAGTTCCAGCCGCGCCGCGAGCGTCTCCACCTGCTGCTGGATTTGCGCCAGCGTGGTCGTCCCATACAGGTGCGGCTCGCGCTTGCCGAGCATGTTGAGGTTCGAGCCGTTCAATACATATACGAGGTCAGTCATTGTTCTGTCGCCTGTTTGCAAAAATTCGATGTTCACCGTGACGCCTCGGCGCCGTGTGAATCACGTGCGGTGGCTGTTGCCCACGGCCGCCGGCGCAAAGTCCGCCGCGCCCGTGACGGCCGCCGTCGAGTCGGCGCGGTTCATGTCGATGCCGAGCGTTTCGCGCGCGGTCAGGATCATCACGAGCGAAATCACGTTGAAGACCACACAGACCGCGACGACCCCCCACGGCGAGCCATTGCACACGGAGAAAAGCCACACGGCCAGCACCGGCATCGGTCCGCCCGCCACCAGATTCGCGCCGGTATAGGCGAGCGCGGAGCCGGAATAACGCACGTTGGTCGGAAACGCTTCGGCGAAAGCGACCGGCTGAATGCCGCTTTGAAACTGCGTGAAGCCGAGGAAGAAGCCCATCGCCGCGAGCATCGGCACGAAGCTTTTGGTGTCCAGAATCTGGAAGTACACGAAGAGCATCAGCAGGGTCGCGGTGGAACCGATCGCGAGCGCCTTCTTGCGGCCGATTTTGTCGCTGAGCATGCCGCCGGCAAGCGCGCCGACGATCGCACAGACATTGGCGCCCATCAGCAGAAGAAAGCCGGTTTGCTTCGGGATCGCGAGTGTCTTCGTGATGTAGCTGAGCGAGAACACCACGATCAGATAGAAGATCGCCGCAGGCCCACAGAAGAACAGCATCCAGCGCAGAACGGTTCTCCAGTGCAAACGCAGCGCATCGCGCAACGGGCTGCCCACATGCACGACCTCCGTTTTGCGCAGCGCGACAAAGGCGGGCGTCTCGCTGACGCGCAAGCGGATATACACGCCGACCACCACGAGGACAAAACTCAGCACGAACGGGATGCGCCAGCCATACGAATCGAATGCCTGCGCCGACATCGTGGACGACAGTAGCAGCAGCACGCCGTTGGCCATGATCTGGCTGAGCGGCGAGCACAGGCCCAGCAGCCCGGAGTACTTGCCGCGCCGGTCGGGGCTGGCGTGTTCGATCGCCATCAATTGCGCGCCGGTCGACTCGCCACCCAGCGCGAAGCCTTGCAGAATACGCAGCAGCACCAGCAGAACCGGCGCCCATACGCCGATGCTCGCGTAGGTCGGCAGCAGACCCATCAGCATCGAGGCGAGACCCATCACCGTGACGGTGCCCAGCATGAGGTTGCGCCGTCCGAGCTTGTCGCCCAAATGGCCGCAGATGATCGCACCGAGCGGCCGCGCGGCGAGCCCTACGCCAAAGGTCGCGAGCGAAGCGAGCAGGGCGGACGTCGAATCCATCGACGGGAAAAACAGTTTGGGCAAAACCGTGGCGGCCAATGCGCCATAAAGCGTGAAGTCGAACCACTCGAGCGCGGTGCCGACGGCCGCCGCCGTGACTGCTCGCGTGCGCATCGCGGCATGCGTGCCTTGCTGCGTTTCCTGAATCATGTTGTCTCCTTAACCGTCGCCGCACGGGATGCAGGTCGCGAGCGATGGTCGCCGCCTACCGTTTCCCGCTCTCTTGTCTGATCGATGAACTCGGGGCGTTTTCGTCGCGCTGTGCACGTCGCGCCGCCTTGGAATCAAGGTTAGCACCCCTAGGTGGGATGCCGTTCCAGGGTGGAATTTCATCTCATAATGTGCAAGACTGCTGCGCGAAGCAGTTGAAAGAACATGGAGACCGATATGCCCGGCGTCACGGAGCGTACCCTCGCGGTACTCGAATTTCTCGCCACGCAAATGGAGGGAACGCCACTCGCGATGATCGCGGATGAACTCGATATTCCGCGTAGCGCATGTCATCGACTGCTCGTCGATCTGAAGCAATGCGGTTATGTGCGGCAGTTGCGCGAGCATGGCGATTACGTGCTCACCACCAAGCTCGTCGGCCTCGGGCTCGGCTTTCTCGCGACCTCCGGCATTGTCGACATCGCGCAGACCATGCTCGACAGGCTCGCGGAGACATCCGGCGAACTGGTGAGGCTCGCGATCGTGGACGGCGACCGGCTGACGTGGGTCGCTAAGGCGCAGGGCGCGCTGAAGGGCTTGCGCTACGACCCGGACATGGGCATGGACACGATCCTCTCATGCAGCGCCACCGGCCACGCGTGGATGATGACCATGACCGACGAGCGCGCGCTCGAACTCGTCTCGCGGCAGGGGTTCGGACAGCCGAAGCAATACGGTCCCAACGCGCCGACCACGATCAACGGACTGCTGAAGTTCGTGCACGCCGCGCGTGAACGAGGTTACGCAACGATCAACGAAGTCTTTGCGCCTGGCATGACAGCAATGGCCGCGCCCGTGCAGCGGCGCGGCTATCCGGCAATGGGGGTGATCAGTATTGCGGGACCGCTCGTGAGGCTCGACGAAAAACGCATGGCGAGCCTCGGGCCGACGTTGCTTGCGGCGGCCTCGGAACTCGCCGCCGCGAGCCACGCGTCGCCCCTGTTCGATCGAAGGCGCTAGACCGCCCGCGCGTGTTACTGCGGTGTTACTGCGGTGTTACTGCGGTGTTACTGCGGTGTCATTGCGGAATGATCCGCTCCGCCTTCAACCGGTCGAACAACGCGAAGAAGGAATCGGGCGTGCTCTGATAATCGAGGAAGCCGGCCTTGCGGCTCTTGGTCATATCCGTGAGCACTTCCATCGGACGGCCGAGGTCCGCGTCGGTGTGCCACCACGAGGCGAGTTTGCCGATGTCGGCTTCTTTCAGGCCGAAGCGCGTGGCGATCTCGGCCCATGCCTGGCCGGCGTCCTGCGTGCGGCCTTCGAGTGGACGCACCTCGCCATCGAACGGTAAGGCTTCTATGCCGAAGTAACCGGCGATTTGCGACCACATCCATTTCCAGCGGAACACGTCGCCATTGACCACGTTGAAGTCTTCGTTGCGCGCGTTCGCGGACGTGGCGGCCCATTCGAGGTGGCGCGCGAGCAGCCGCGCGTCGGTCATGTCGGTGAGGCTGTTCCATTGCGCCGCCGAGCCGGGGAAGATGAACGGCTGGCCGGTCTGCTTGCACAGCGTCGCGTAGACGGCGAGCGTCACGCCCATGTTCATTGCATTGCCGAGCGCAAAGCCGATGATCGTATGCGGACGATGCACGCTCCAACTGAAACCGTAGCGTTGCGCAGCGTCGAATAAACGGTCTTCCTGCTCGTAGTAAAAGTTATCCACGGGCTGGCGGCCTTGTTCCTCGCGAAACGGCGTGATCGGCACGGCGCCGGTCGCATAGGCTTCGAATGGGCCGAGGTAATGCTTCAGTCCTGTCACGAGCGCGGCGTGTTCGAGCGTGCCTGCCGGACCCACCGCGTCCATCACGTGACGCACCATGGCGCCGTTCACGCGAATGTTGTCTTTCTCCGTGGCCTGGCGCGACCACGCGGTCAGAAACACATGACTGAACTGCTGGCCGGCGAGCGCCTCGCTAACGGACTCGGCCGATTGCAGATCGGCCGTAATCGATTCGATGGCCGGCGACACCGGCGTGCGGCCGCGCGAGAGTCCGGCGACGTGCCAGCCGCTCGAAAGCAGCCGGTCGGCGAGATTGCCGCCGACAATGCCGCTCGCGCCAATGATGAGTGCTCGTTTTTCCATGAGAGTCGTGCCCGAAAATTGAATGCCTGTTGACGCGGAGCGGTTCTGCGACCGATGTGCCCCGCGAGCTGAACGCGCCTGCATGTCCCATGCAAGAAAATTGCTGTACCACGAAAGTGACTCGCGTCAAACGGATCGGTTCAACACGAAATCGAATTCAAGCGTGCTGAACGGCGTGTCCATACACGTCCCGTCCGGCGCCGTGCCTGCCTCATGGCGGTTCCACTGCGCGACCAGCGACGAGCGCACGCCGAACACCGCATCCGAATCGAGATATTGATCGCCTTCGCGAAACACGTGGGTCACGAGGCGCTCGTAGCCAGGCGCCGTGATCATGAAATGCAGATGCGCCGGGCGCCACGGATGCCGCCCCAGCACTTCGAGCATGCGCCCGACCGGTCCGTCGTGAGGAATCGGATAAGGCTCGGCGACGATGGAGCGAAAGTGATAGCGCCCGTCCGCGAGACTATGGAGCACGCCTCTCGCCCGATGCGTATCGTCGCCGCCGTGCTGGACGTCGTAGAAGCCGTCTGCGTCGGCCTGCCAGACGTCGATGCGAGCGTTGGCCACCGCTTCGCCGTCCGCGCCCCTGATGGTCCCCGAGACGAAACAGGGCTCACCGTGCGCGCCGTTGGACACGTCGTCGCCATTTCGATAGACGGGCGCGTCTTCGACGAAAAACGGCCCGAATACCGTTGCTTCCGTGCAGCCCGGCGGCTTGCGGTTCGCCATGGCCGTGACGAGCATCGACAAGCCCAGCGTGTCGGAGAGCAGGATGAATTCCTGGCGCTTGTCGTCGGTGATATGGCCTACGTCGGTCAGGAAGCGGATGCCCTGTTCCCATTCGCTCTCGGTCAGGTTCACTTCGCGCGCAAAGGCATGCAGATGCCGCACGAGGCTCGTGACGATGGTCTTCAGACGCTCATCATCCGCGTGGGCGTGGCGTGCCAGAACCGCTTCCGTGATCGTGTTCTCGTCGAGATTGCGCATGACCGTGGCGTCTCCTTCCTGTCGGTCATGCGATTATCGGCTCGTTTGCAGACGCGCGTAGGCAAGCGACGTGCGCGCTAGCGCTTACCCATTCGCCCAGGCCGCCGCCGTCTCCACCGCGAAGTCCCGATACGATCGCGGTTGGCGGCCCAGCAACGCCGCGAGATGATCGATTTCCGCTTTCGATGCGACCGCGCCGTCCTGCTGATAGCGGTTCATCATCAGGCGCATGTCGTACGCGAGCCAGCCCGGCGCAACCGCCTTCATACGTTGTTCCAGCAGGTCGAGATCGTCGCCGCCATAGCGCACCGCGCGCCCGAGCACGTCGGCCCAGATCGACGCCACGCTTTCCGAGGTGATCGCCTCAGGGCCGACCAGCTCATACGTTTCGCGCGGCAAACGGTCCGCGGCACGCTCGCGGCGCAGCAGTTCGCGCGCCGCCGCCTCGCCGATATCGCGCACATCGACCATGGAAATACCTTTGGCGCCGATCGGCATGCCGTACACGCCGTGCGTCAGTAAAGGCTCTTTCTGGCGCACGTCGTTCTGGATGAAATACGCGGGACGCAATACGGTGGCCGGCAGATCGCAGTGTTCGATCATCCGCTCGACTGTGTGCTTGCCGGTGAAATGCGGCACGTCGACATAGTCGGCGCCTTTGAACACCGACAGATACACCACGCCTTTCACGCCGGCCTCGCGCGCCACGCTCAGTGCTTGCAGCGCTTGCGTGAGTTCGTCGGCGGCGTTGGGCGCGAGCAGGAACAGTGTGCTGACGCCGTTCATCGCGCGCCGCAATCCGTCCACGTCGGACAGGTCACCCTGAACCGCCGTGACGCCCTCCGGAAATTGCGCTTTCTCCGGCGTGCGGGTCAGCGCGCGGACCTGCGCGCCGCTGCCGGCCAGATGGTCGAGAACCTGAGTGCCAACTACGCCGGTGCTGCCAGTTACGAGGATTGCCATGATCTTTCTCCTAAGGTTGGATGGACTGTGAGTCAGCCCGTAGACACACAATAGGTGTTCCATTTCAGTGGCGATAGTGCAAAAATTCAGACACCTCGTCTCATATTTGGAACGATCATGGATTTGACGTCGCTTGCCGATTTCAACGCTGTTGCGCTGCATGGCGGATTCGGGCCAGCCAGCCGGGCGCTCGACCGTCCCAAGGCCACGCTGTCGCGACGCGTGGCCGAGCTCGAGGAAGCGCTCGGCGTGCGGCTGATCGAGCGGGGCTCGCGCAGGTTGCGGCTGACGGAAGAAGGTCTCGTGCTGCACGAGCGCACGCGCGGGCCGATGGCGGAGATCCAGGAGGCGGGCGAAGCGGTGGCGTCGCGCGCGCCGGTGCCGCGCGGGCGCTTGCGGATCAGCGCGCCAATCGTGTTCTCGCATGTGGTGTTAGGCCGGATCGCGGCGCGTTTCGCGTTGGCCTATCCGCAGGTCGAACTCGAAGTCATAGCGGAAGACCGGATCGTCGATCCGGTGGAGGACGGCTATGACCTCGTGATCCGCATCAATCCACCGCATGACGAGCAACTCATGGGGCGGCGCATTTACGGCGACGACCGGCTCCTGGTCGCCGCACCCACTTTGTCGATGCCTGCCCAGGCGGCCGACGATGCCGCCGCCGTGCCGGTGCCCGCAATCGTGCTGGCTGCGGCGTCGCCGGGCGCGATCTGGACAGTCCGCACCGAAACCGGCTTGTGGACGCTCGCGCCGATGCCGGTGCTGCGCCTCTCGTCGCTGCTGATGGTGCGTGACGCGGTGGTGGACGGCGTGGGCGCGGCGCTTTTGCCCAAGCTGCTGGTCGAGCAGGATGTGGCGGCAGGACGGCTCGTCTGCTGGGGCGTGGCGGACGGGCCGCAGGTTGAAATCTGGGCGCTTTACAACTCGCGGCGTCTGTTGAGCGCCAAGGTGCGCGCGTTCATGAACCTGTTGCAGGACTTGCCGGGACGCGAGCCGAATCCGCGCTGATCCATAGGGCGATCATGGCTCGCGAGTGGAATCGGCACGCATCCGCCGGCTCATTTGGGCCGTCGCACGGCGCGCACTTTGCCGCTGCTTCCGCCGCCGCAAAAGAAGCGGTCGCCGCCATCGGATTCAAGTCCCGACACGCTGACGCCGGACGGCATCTCGAGCCGCTCCTGAACTTCGCCGTTGCGCGGATCGATGCGCCGCAATTCGCTTTCATCGCCTTCCCACGTGCCGTGCCAGAGTTCGCCGTCCACCCATGTAACGCCGGTCACGAAGCGGTTGGATTCGATGGTGCGCAAAACCGCGCCCGTGTGCGGATCGACCTGATGGATTTTGCGCTCCCGATACTGCCCGACCCACAGCGACCCTTCGGCCCATGCGAGCCCCGAGTCGCCTCCGCCGCCCGGCGCGGGGATCGTGGCGAGCACGCGGCCGGTATCGGGATCGATCTTCTGGATGCGGTCTTCGGCGATCTGGAATAGATGCTTGCCGTCGAAGGCGGTGCCCGCGTGCGCGGCGACATCGATCGAACGGAGCGTCTTGCCGCTCGCCGGGTCGAACGCGTTCAACGTGTCGCCCGCTGCGAACCAGACATGCTGGCCGTCGTACGTGACGCCATGCACTTTTTCGACGCCCGGAAAGGGACCGTACTCATTGATGATTTCGGCGGGTGATCGTTTCATGGCTGTTCCCTCGTGGTTTTCGTGTTGCCATCCTAATCAATCGGCAACGGCGCAGGGAGTAACAAGGTCGTCGTGAATCCAGGCATGGGCGGGGTCATCCAGCGGCGCGCGCGGCCTTTGCCGACAGATTGCACCTTGCCTTGCACCGCGAGCGTATCGAGGCTCCGCTGCACGGTGCGCTGACTCGCGCCGAGCGCGAGCGCGAGGGCCGAACTCGACCACGACTCGCCGTCGGCAAGCAAGGCGAGCACGGGCGCGTGTTTGTCCTCGACAGGTCGCGCTAGCACCACGACCTCTTGCGCGTGTCGTGGCATCAGCATGAAGCCGCGCCGCGTCGCGCTCACGCCGGCCACCGCGCGAAGCACGGAACGCAACCGACCGAGTTCGACCCGCAGACGCGCGCGGTGCGATTCGTCGGCAATCTTGGCCCGGAAGGCTCGCGCGACGAGTACGTCTCTCGGCACATCCTCCGGCCATGCTTCGGCGAGTGCGCGTGCGAGCACGAACAACACCGGACGGCCGGCGAGCGAGATCACCGCGCCTGTCTCGCGTATGACGTGACGGCACGCGTCCACGATCAAAGCTTTCGATGCAAGTAACGCTTCTACCTCGTCGAGCAGCAGCGGGCGTTCTTCGCCACGCGCAAGGAGTCGCGCCGCAGGGGCGTTTAGCACGAGTGCGGCGTTGTCGACCTCCGCGATCAGTGCGGGGATACCCGCAAGACCCGCGGCACGCCTCGCGCGCTCTAGCGCGGCGCGTGCCGCGCGGGTCTGCAGGCGGCGCAGCGCGACACCGGCCACGACCAGTTCATGCGCGGCTCTCAAGGCCGGCGGGAATGGCGTGGGGTCAAGACCGGCAAGCGCGCGTTCGGCCTCGTCGAGGCGAGCTATCAACAGCAGGCGGCGGACTTCGAGATAGCGCGCATGCGCGGCGTTGAGCCGGTCGCCGTGCGCTTCGAGCGTGACGCGTGCCGCTTCCAGCGTTTTCGTGGGCCAGTTCAGATCGCGCGAGACGAGCGCGATCTCGGCTTCGGCGACGACACATCGCGCGCGGGCCACCGGCTCTCTTGAACCGAAGGCGCGCGCGGCGCTACGCACGAGCGCCTTCGCGCGAACCAGATCGCCGAGTTGCGCCATGGCGATGCCGCGCAGCGCGAGCGCGGGCGCGTCGTCGCGCAACGCCACACGATTGAGCGCGCCGAGCGGATCGCCCGCTGCGAGCGCACGCGCTGCTGCCGTCATTAGCGAGTCCATGGTCTACGCGAATCCCGTCACACTTGTCACTCCCTTGGTCTGAAGCACGCGGCTAATCTAGCACGACACCCCGCAGCATTTCGCGCGGGACTTCGTATAGCGAACCAAGGAGAGAGGCATGGCGACGACACACACCACCGGTACACGGGAAGCATGGCTAGCAGCACGGCTCGAATTGCTCGAAGCCGAAAAAGCGCTCACGCGGCAGAGCGACGAACTGGCCCGGCAGCGCCAGGCGCTGCCCTGGGTCCGCATCGACAAGGCATACCGGTTCGAGACCGATGAAGGAAGCGTCTCGCTGGCCGGGCTCTTTGCAGGACGCTCGCAGTTGCTCGTCTATCACTTCATGTTCGGTCCCGACTACACGGCGGGATGCCCGTCGTGTTCGGCGGTCGCGGACGGCTTCGCCGGGTCTGTCGTCCACCTCGCGAATCACGATGTCACGCTGACGGCGGTATCGCGGGCGCCGCTCGCGAAGCTGCAGGCATACAAGCGGCGCATGGGATGGACGTTTCCGTGGGCGTCCTCGGCCGGCAGCGACTTCAACTTCGACGTGAATGTCTCGTTCACCGAGCAGCAACAACGCGAAGGCAGCGTCGACTATAACTTCCAGCGCGGCGGCCATGCCATGGACGTGGTGCCGGCCCCGGCGCCCGTCGTCGAGTTTGCGACTGCCTGCGGAACCGATGCGCCGACGTATTCGCTCGATAGGCCCGGCATGAGCGCGTTCGTGCTCGAAGACGGTGTCGTGTACCACACGTATTCCGCATACGGGCGCGGTGTGGATGCGCTATGGGGCATGTACCAGTGGCTCGACCATGCACCCAAGGGACGCAACGAAACGGGGGTCTGGTGGCACCGCCATGACGAGTACGGGAAGCACTGAGCCACGGGGATCAGCAACGTGCGCGCAACGCGGAGAACGGCTCGGACCATCGAGCCGAAAATTGCAAACTGGCTCAGGTCTGTTATGTTCGCAACTGGTCCGGCGAGCGGCCTGTCTGAACATGCCAGGTTATCGTTTCGCGAGCGCACGTTGGACATCCCTACGGAGGACTTCATCTGGTCGGCGCCGCGAGATATTCACTGAATGAGCCACCACGAAAGCGGGCGCCTTTGGCACGGCTTGCTACCTGGCGCCGCCGCTCGAGTTGGCGTGCAGGCGTCGGCGGTTTGGCGTTGCTATTTTGCGCGCAGAGCCTGGCCGCGCCGGGCGCGAGCGCGGGCTCCGTCACGCTGTACGGCGTGCTCGACACCAGCCTCGAAATAACCGATCCCGGGTCCGGGTGGACGCCGCGTCTGGACTCGGGCGCCTATCGCGGCTCGCGGGTCGGCTTGCGCGGCAGCGAGCCGCTCGGCGCGGGCACCGATCTGGTCTTCACGCTGGAAAACGGCTTCAGCTCGGTCGACGGCTCGCTTCAGAGTCCCGGTCTTCTGTTCAACCGCCAGGCGTGGATCGGCACGCGCAGCGGCTGGGGCGAGATGCGGTTCGGCCGGCAATACTCGCCGATCTATATCCCGTTCAAGGGCGATCTCGACGCGTTCGGCGCCGGCACGATTGCGTCCGGACTCAACAACCTGTCGAAGATCACGCCCTACGCGAGCAACGCGATCACATATCTGTCACCGCTCGTCGGCGGATTCAGCGGCACTGTCATGATGGCCACGCGTGACCCGGCGGAAAACGACGGCAACGGCATCGACGGCTACTACGTCACCGCCGCCTATCAGCTCGACGAGTTCAGGCTGCTCTACGCGCGTCAGCAGACACACGGCGCGGGCGCACTGCGCGCGAATCTCGGCGGAGCGACCTACGCGGTCGACAAAGTGCGGGTGTGGCTCGCCTTCTTCAATGGCGATGGCGGCACGCCGCTCTATCACGGCGCGGGTGGGGCACTCTCGGCGCAATACAGCTTTTCTTCGAATGCGCGCGCCTCGGTGGGCTACGCGCATGTGCGCGACTTCACCGGTGCGGGCGCGAGCGCTGATCAGTTCAGCCTGGCGTTCGAATATAACTTTTCTTCCGCCTTACTGTTCTATTTCAGTGCGGCGTATCTGTCGAATCACGACGGCGCCAGCTTCACCCTGCGCGGCGTCAACGTGACCGGGCTGCCGGTCGCCTATCCGGGCGCGCCGGTCGCGGGTGTGCAGTTCGGCGTGCTCGAGCGATTCTAGCGGGCAAGCCGCTCGTGGCCGCCCGGTGCGGCGGTTCAAATGGCACGCCGCGGGCTGATCTTCGGTGTGATCGGCCGTCGCCTGACCGTCCCCGTTGCCGCGCAGTCCGTCGAACACGCAGCAGACCATTTCGGCTGATTCGCGCTGTTCGCCGGGATGGACGTTCCGACCTCGTGCCGGCAGACGCGGGCGCTGCTGAACCGGGAGCCGACACAGCCGGGGCCGATCGCCGACCTCGGCCGGCCGCGCTATTTCCAGACCTGACGCGCGGCATGTCGCGGCGAGCGCGCTTATTTCGTCTTGAGTACTATCGCTCAACGTCTCTCATGCGCGTATCGCCCGATCTTCACGGAGGACTCCATCATGGATCGCAACGACGTCACGAAGAAAATCATCGCCGCGAAAGTCAACAGCAAGCTAACGTGGGGAGAGATCGCCGCGAAGATCGGCCGAAGCAAGGAGTGGACGACCGCGGCCATGCTCGGCCAGATGACGCTCGATGCGAAACAGGCCGCCGTCGCTCGGGAACTGTTCGACCTGACCGACGAGGAGACCGCCTGGCTGCAAATCGTCCCGTACAAGGGCTCGCTGCCGACGGCGGTTCCGGCCGATCCGCTGATCTATCGCTGGTATGAGATCGTCAGCGTGTACGGCACGACGATCAAGGAGCTGATCCACGAGGAATTCGGCGACGGCATTATGAGTGCGATCGACTTTTCGATGGATATCCAGCGTGAACCGAACCCGAACGGCGACCGGGTCAAGGTGGTGCTCAGCGGCAAATTCCTTCCCTACAAATCCTACTGATCGTTGCGGCCAGGCCGACCTGGCGCCGAGTCTGCAGAACCGCCCGCACTGGAGCTATGCTAGCGGCTTCGTCTACTTCGAGGAGCAACTGATGGCACAGACAGCGGGTTCGATGATCACGTTCAGCCGTCCCGACGGCAAGCAGATCCAGGGTTATCTGGCCAAGCCGGAAAAGCTGGAGGGCGCGCCCGGCATCGTCGTGATTCAGGAGTGGTGGGGCGTGAACGACCAGATTCGCGGCGTGGCGGACCGGCTCGCGCAGGCCGGTTACGTGGCGCTGGTGCCCGATCTTTTTCGCGGCAAAACCACGGTGGAAGAGGCGGAGGCCCACCACTTGCTCGACGGGCTCGATTTCGGCGACGCGGCCACGCAAGACGTGCGCGGCGCGGCTCAGTATCTGAAGCAGCATGCGGCGAAAGTCGGCGTGACGGGTTTTTGCATGGGCGGCGCGCTGACCTTGCTGGCGCTGTGCAATGTTCCCGAAGTGTCGGCCGGGGTGGTCTGGTATGGCTTCCCTCCGTTGGAGTACGTCGACGCATCGAAAATCACGGTGCCGGTGATCGGTCATTGGGCCACGCAAGACGAGTTCTTCACGGCAGAAACGGTCGATGCGCTGGAAGCCAAACTGAAGGGCGCGAATGTCGACGTGGAGTTTTACCGCTATCTCGCGCACCACGGCTTTGCCAACGAACAAGCCGTCGGCCCGGGCCGCATCGCGCGGACGCAGTTCGATCCGGTCTGGTCGCAATTGGCGTGGGACCGCACACTGACGTTTTTCGGCCGTACCCTGTGGAAGTAAGCGGCGAGATCGGCAACCGACCCGGCCTCGCCGGGTTCAGTGCTTAAGCTCACCGCTGGCGATCACTTCGCGAGCGTGCGCGAAGCCGTCGGTCACGGCCGGGCGCAGTGGCCCATCGTGCCTCGGAAATGGCTGATGAACACGAGCGGCACGCCTCCCGTCTTGCCGAAGCGGACGGCCTGACCTTGGCGGCGTGCCGCTCCGTTTACCTATACTCATCTCACTCTGGAAAGCCGCCCACTCGACGTGACACCAACAAGCCGGAGTTTCCACATGTCTGTAGCGATGCGAAACGCGGCCCTCGGACTGCTGGCCTGGTTCACGTTGGGCACGAGTGTCACGGCGCATGCCGACTCCAGTTGCAACGAAGCATGCACTGCGCGCGGCGAGCTTCTCGACCATCACGTTACGTTGACGCTGACCGCTCAGGAGTTGTCGACATTGCTGGCTTCGAGCGCGGGTGGCCGGCACCTCGCGCGGATTGCCGGCGAGCCCGCATGCGGCATCGAGATCGTGAGCTTTCGCTACCGCACCATCGGCGGCGCGGGCGAACCCACTCATGCAAGCGGCGCGTTGATGATCCCTTCGGGACGTGCGGCGGCATGCAGCGGAGCGCTTCCACTGATGCTCTACGCGCACGGCACCACTGCGTACCGCAACTACAACCTCGCCGATCTCACGCAAACAGATCCGGGCAATGGCGACGGCGCAGGGGAAGGCATTAGCGTGGCGGCCATGTATGCGGCGCACGGCTATCTCGTCGTGGCGAGCAACTACGCGGGCTACGCCGGCTCCGATCTCCCGTACCACCCCTATCTGAACGCCGATCAGCAATCCGCCGATATGATCGATTCGCTGCGGGCGGCGCGCCTCGCGCTAGCCGACGTGAAGCCCGACCGAAGCGCACGCGAGAACGGCAAGCTATTCGTCACCGGCTATTCGCAAGGCGGCTTCGTTGCATTGGCGACGCATCGCGCGTTGCAAGCGGCCGGCATCAACGTGACCGCATCCGCGCCGGGCTCCGGTCCGTATGCACTCGCGGCTATTGCCGACGCGCTGATCGAAGGCGCGGTCAACCTGGGCTCGACGCTCTTCGCGACGTTGATCGTGACCGGTTACCAGCGCGCTTACGAGAATATCTACCGCCGGCCCGGCGACTTTTACGACGCCGCCTACGCGTCCGGTATCGAAACGTTGCTGCCGAACGCACAGCCGCTCAATCAGCTGATCGCCGCGCGCAAGCTGCCTTCGACGCAACTCTTCAGCAGCCTGCCGCCCGCGCCGCAGTTTGCCTCGATCACGCCGCCCGCCGTGCCGCCATTGACGCCGCCTGTACTGACGCCGCTATTCGCGGCGGGCTTCGGCAAGGCCAACCTCGTGCGCAACGCTTATCGACTGACACTGCTCGAAGATGCGGCCGCCAATCCCGACGGCGCATTTCCCAACTCGACCGCGGCGATGGAGCCGGCAACGGCTCCGCGGCATCCATTGCGTCAGGCGTTCAAGCGCAACGACTTACGCAACTGGCTGCCACGCGCCCCCGTTCTTTTGTGCGGCGGCCAGTCCGATCCCACTGTGTTCTTTTTCAACGCGCGTATCGAGCAGGCATACTGGCAGAACGCCAAGGTGCCTGCGGGACTCACGTCCGTGCTGGATGTCGATTCCGCCGTCGCCGGGCCCGGCGATCCGTACGCGCCGATCAAACAGGGTTTCGCGAGCGCGAAGGCGGAAGTCGCGAGTCAGGCTGTCGCCGGCGGCGCGACCGACGGCGGAGCAGCGGCGGTATTGCGTGCCTATCACGGCAGACTGGTGGCGTCGTTCTGCATGTTGGCGGCGCGGGCTTTCTTCGCCCGCTTCTGAGCGCCACGAGTGAGGCGGCGATGTGCCAGGAACAGTGGGCTAAACGATCATGACGAAGCGCAACGGGCACGAGGATTTCGTCGTGCGCAGTATGTCGGCCGACGACCTCGCTTTGGCGGTGGAATGGGCCGCGCAGGAAGGCTGGAACCCCGGTCTGCACGACGCTGCCTGTTTTCGCGCGGCCGATCCGGACGGGTTCTTCATCGGCGAATGGCGCGGCGAGCCAGTGGCCTGTCTATCCGCTGTCGCGTACGGAGAGACCTTTGGCTTCATCGGGCTTTATATCGTGAAGGAGGCGTTTCGCGGTCGAGGTTTAGGTATGTGTGTCTGGCAACACGGCATGGCGTATCTGCGAAACCGTAACGTCGGTCTGGATGGCGTGGTCGCTCAGCAGGCGAACTACAAAAAGTCCGGATTTCAGCTTGCGTATCGCAACATCCGCTTTCAGGGCATTGCGCAAGGCATCGTTCAGTGCGACGCACATGCCGGATTGCTGAACGCCTCGGCGCTGCCTTTCGAAGTGTTGAACCACTACGATCGGCAATGCTTCCCCGCTGCGCGTGAGCGTTTTCTCGCCGCATGGCTTGCGCAACCTGATGCGATTGCACGAGTCGCGGTGCGCGACGGGCAGCTTGTCGGTTACGGCGTATTGCGGCGTTGCAGGAGCGGCAGCAAGATCGGCCCATTGTTCGCGGACAACGTGGAGATTGCCAGCGAGCTGTTCTCCGGGTTGATGTCGAGCATTCCGGGCGAAGCGTTTTTCTTCGACGTGCCGGAGATCAACGCAGATGCGGTCGCATTGGCCGAACGGCATGGCATGACGAGCGTATTCGAAACCGCGCGGATGTACACGCAGGAACCGCCCACTCTTCCCATTGAACGCATATTCGGCGTGACTTCGTTCGAACTCGGCTGACCGCGCGTGATAGTGCATTTGGAGTTGCGCAGCCGTCGGCGGTGCAAATCGGGAACCGCCAACGGCATGGGCTATTTCCACTTCGAGCCGAGATTCTCCAGTCCGGCTTTCATCAGGTCTTCCGGCAACATCGCAATACGCAATTCACAGTCGGCGTTGAATTTCAGAAACCATGGCTCCGCGAGTGCGGGAATCGATGATGCGGCGTCGATATCCACCACCATCACCGCCCCGCGTGCCCCGTTCTGCTCGGTAAAGTAGACGGTCTCCGGTTTTGCCTCTTCCAGTATTTGTCGGATCACGTTCCCGACGCTGCCTTCGCGCACCATGGTGTTGAACGGCTCGTGCGGGATTCGTATGTTGAGAAGCATGCGCATGTCATCCTCCTGTTGACGCCCCAAGGGCCTCTTAAGGATAGGTGCTTCTATGCGCATGGCAACGTGGCCTGTTACGACGCGTTCAACGCGGCACGACGAATCCGGCGTGTTCGTCGCAAGGCATGCGCCCGCTTAGTTTCCGAACAGTGAACTTTGCGTGCCGCGGCTCGGTGCATGGCGTGCGGGTTTCGTCTGGGCTTCGGATTTAGCCCGAGCCTCGACTGCGGGCTTTTCTTCGAGCGCGAACATATCGGTTTGCCTGTCGGCTTCCGCTTCCAGCGAAGTCTGGCCGGCTTCGAGCGACAGCAGAAACATCTTGTTCGCCAGGCCCCCCGCGAAGCCGGTCAATTCACCGGACGCGCCGATCACCCGGTGGCACGGCGTCACGATGGAGATCGGATTTCTGCCGTTCGCCGCACCGACCGCCCGCACCGCGTTGACGTTGCCGATCTGCATGGCAATTTCCGCGTAGCTGCGCGTCTGGCCGAACGGGATGGTCAACAGCGCGGCCCAGACCTGTTTCTGGAAGTCCGTTCCCTGGAACGTAAGCGGCAGGTCGAATTCGCGCCGCGTGCCGGCGAAATACTCGTTCAATTGCCGTTCGGTATCGACCAGAACTGGACGATCATTCGCTTCGATCCATTCCCCAAGACGCACCCGGTTCGGCTTGTCGTTCTCCCACAGAATGGCGGCGAGGCGCTCGCCGTTCGCAACGAGTTTCAACTGGCCGACGGGAGAGTCCATCAACTTGTAGGCGTAGGTCACTTTGCTTGCTCCTGACGGTTTGGAGGCACAGATGCTGCACGGCGAGTCTGCGAATGCGCGCGGCGAACGGGCCGCAGCGGGTCGACATCCAACAGTGTCAGCCTTGTGCTCTCTGAAGACGCTCCGAATCTTGCTGTCCGGTCCCTTGCAAACGTTCGCCCATCGCTGGGCTGCTGTGCTGAAGGGAACGCGAACGAAGCGTCACTGTACAACCGTTTTCGCGTCAGGCTCGCGACTCAGTAGAATTGATACCTTCGATACGAAGCGCGCCGGCAACCGGACATCTCCACTACGACTGTGACGACAACACTTGAACAACTCCGGACCGGACAACTCGCGGGTACTCGCCGGCTCAAACTGGCATGCGGGTTGACCGAATTTCCCCGGGAGATTTTCGATCTGGCCGACACGCTGGAAGTTCTCGACCTGTCGGGCAACGCGCTCACGTCGCTTCCCGACGATTTGCCACGACTGGGCAAGCTGCGCATTCTCTTCGCCTCCGACAACCCGTTCACCGAGTTGCCGGAAGTGCTGGGCCAGTGTTCGCTATTGAGCATGGTCGGCTTCAAGGCAAACCGCATCCGGCGCGTTTCCGGCAACGCGCTCCCACCGCAACTGCGTTGGCTGATCCTCACCGACAACGAGATCGAAGCGCTGCCGGCCGAAATCGGCGGCTGTACGCAATTGCAAAAGCTGATGCTGGCAGGCAACCGCCTGCGTACGCTTCCCGAGGCATTGGCCGACTGCTCGCGGCTCGAATTGCTGCGTCTCGCGGCGAATCAGCTCGGCGAACTGCCCGCGTGGTTGCTGGGTCTGCCGCGACTTTCGTGGCTGGCGTACGCCGGCAATCCGTTCAGCGAAGCGCTCGAGGCGGCGGCGCTGATCGACACGCCGATCGCCGCAATTCCATGGCACGAGTTGAAACTCGAAGCGCCGTTGGGCGAGGGCGCCTCCGGTGTCATCTATCGCGCGGAGCTTGCGGGCCGTCGCGATGCGTCCCGCGCTGTCGCCGTGAAGCTGTTCAAGGGAGCAGTCACGAGCGACGGCTTGCCGGACTGCGAGATGGCGGCCTGCATTCGCGCGGGCGATCATGCGAATCTGATCCCGGTAGCGGGAAAGGTGAAGGACCATCCGGCAGGCACGCATGGCCTCGTGATGGAACTGATCGATCCGCAGTTCAGCAACGTCGCCGGTCCTCCGAGCCTCGAATCCTGCACGCGCGATGTGTACGGCGCCGACACGCGTTTCGATGCGGCGTCGGCATTGGGCATTGCATACGGTATGGCGTCGGCGGCGCGTCATCTGCATGAGCAAGGCATCATGCATGGCGATCTGTACGCCCACAATATTCTGTATGGCGGACACGGGCGCGCGTTGCTGGGAGATTTCGGCGCGGCGTCTTTCTATGCGCCCGGCGATCGGAACACCGGCCTTGCGCTTCAGCGTCTCGAAGTCAGGGCATATGGCTGTCTGCTCGAAGAGCTGCTCGAACGATGCGACTGGCTGGATTCGCACTCGGACACCGCAGCGGCGTTGGTGGAGTTGAAGGACAATTGCTTGAGCGAGGCGATCGAAAACCGGCCGTTGTTCGACGACATCGTCGCCCGTTTGCTGGCGCTGAAGGGCGATTGATGATCGGCAAACAGCAGCGCGGCGAGCGTATCGAGCGGCTTTCATCCGAATGCGGCACGGCCATTCGTCGGCCCGCCCCAGAAGGAGAGATTCAATGATGCAGAACACGCCTCGAGGGAAGCCCTATCGGGAGACGCGCCGTCGCGTGTTGCTTGCCGCCGCGTTGGCCGCCGCCGGCATCACCGGCACCGTGGGCGCCGTGGCTGCACAGGGCGGCAAGCTCAAGATCGCGCTCGTGCTGAAGTCGCAGACCGATCCGTTCACGGTGGCGATGGCGAGCGCCGCGCAGGACTACCAGCGGCATTTCGCGTCGCAATTCGGTTTGACGATGCGCGCCACGGCCACCGAAAGCGATACTGCCGGGCAGATCCGCATGGTCGAGGAGATGATCAAGGCAAAGATGAACGCGATCGTCATCGCGCCGACGGATTCGAAAGCGCTGACCGCGGTTGTCGCTCGCGCGATCAAGGCGGGCATCATCATGATCGCGATCGACAATCCGCTCGATGACGCGTCGCAGGACGCGGCCGGAATTTCCGTGCCGTTCGTCGGGCCGAACAATCGCAAGGGCGCGCAGCAGGTCGGCAATTATCTGGCGGGGCGGCTCAATGCGGGCGATCAGGTGGGCATCATTGAAGGCAGTCCCGCCGATCGCAATGCGCAGCAACGCACGGAAGGTTGCCGGGACGCGATGAATGCGGCGGGCATCGGCATCGTCGCCGTTCAGTCCGGCGAATGGGAGTACGGGAAGGGCCGCGACGTCGCCTCGAAGATGCTCAACGAGCATCCGCAGATTCGCGGCTTGCTGTGCGGCAACGACAATATGGCAATGGGCGCGGTCGACGCGGTTCGCGACGCCGGCAGAACGGGCGGCGTCTACATCACCGGCTACAACGATATCGACGCGATCAAGCCGCTGCTCGCCGATGGCCGCGTGCTTGCCACGATCAATCAGTTCGCCGCTCGCCAGGCGATCTACGGCGTCGACGTGGCGTTGAAGGCGGTGACCGAGCAGAAAAAGCAGAGCGAATTGTCGAGGGTGATCGAAACGCCGCTGCAACTGGTCACGGCCGCCAATCGCTGAATCGAGGCTGTTGTAAGGCCTTTGCGGGAGCGAGCCGTCTCACTCCCGCATCACAGCCTGCCACGTCCCGTTATTCCACCTTGACCTTGCGCGGCTTGGTCGCTTTTTCGAGCTTGTTGTACTCGAACTCGGGCACCGACTTCAGCGCATCCTTGGTCGCGCCGGCGAGGAACAGATTGCCGTCGCGGATCTCGAAGTGATCGACCGGAATCGCCACGAAGTGCTTGCCCATGCCGAGGAAGCCACCCACCGACACGACGGCATACGTTGCCTTGCGGTCCGGCGAAATGATCACGTCATAGATGCTGCCGATCTTGTCGTTCAGATCGTTGTAGACAGGCTCGTCGACCAGGGCGCGCCGCACGCTCCAGCCTTTTAGCAGCGCATTGGTTTGCTCGACCGTGCCGCCGAGCGGCTGCAGTCCGGCAATTTGCGCGTAGGCGCTTTGCGACGCACAGATTGCGGCGAGAGCGGTCGCGCAGATGAGTGTTTTTGCTTTCATTTTGGCTCCTTGTTATCTATCGAACAGTCAGCTTCGTACCAAGGCAAGAGGAAGCACGCCATGTGCCCGGGGCGGCGCGAACCGGCATTCGTGCTTCTCCGTCAATACTTAATTGCCGCCCGAAGGGTGTTTGTCAGGTGCCCACTGCCCGACAATCCGTCGATTGCGATATTTGCAGGGAGAATAAGTATGAAACCAGGTATGAAACCGGGTATGAAACCAACGTGGGCACTGTTGGCGCTGGCTGTCGGCGCATTCGGCATCGGCACGACCGAATTCGCCCCAATGGGCTTGTTGCCCGTGATCGCGAACGGCGTGGGCGTCTCCATTCCCGCCGCCGGCCTGCTGATCAGCGCCTATGCTCTCGGCGTCATGCTGGGCGCGCCGTTGATGACGCTCGCCTTCGGCAGACTGCGCGCAAAGAAAGCGCTGATCGCGCTCATGTCGATCTTCGTGATCGGCAATCTGCTGTCGGCCATGGCGCCCGGCTACTGGACGCTGCTCGCCGCACGGCTTGTCACGAGCCTGAACCACGGTGCGTTTTTCGGCATCGGCTCCGTGGTCGCGGCGAATCTCGTGCCGCGCGAGAAGCGCGCGAGCGCGGTCGCCACCATGTTCATGGGACTCACGATCGCCAATATTGGCGGCGTGCCGGCCGCGACCTGGATCGGTCAGCAGATCGGCTGGCGCATGGCGTTCGCCGGCACCGCGGGGCTCGGCGTGCTGGCGATTGCCGCACTGGCCGTTGCGCTGCCGCGAGGCGATGCGGGCAAGATGCCGGACGTCCGCCGCGAGTTGCGGGTGCTGGCGCGGCCTGAAGTGCTGATGGCGCTGGCCACCACCGTGATGGGCGCCGGCGCGATGTTCACGCTTTACACCTATGTGGCGCCGGTGCTCGACAATTTGACGGGCGCCTCCGCGGGCTTCGTCACGATCGCGCTGGTGCTGATCGGCATCGGCTTCACGATCGGCAACGGCCTGGGCGGACGGCTCGCCGACTGGTCGCTCGACGGCAGCACGAAGCTGTTTCTCGGCGCGCTGGCGGTCATCATGGTGGCGTTGCCGTTCGTTCTCACCAGCCACGTGGGCGCGTTGATCGGCATGCTCGTGTGGGGCGCGGCCACGTTTGCGATCGTGCCGCCGGTGCAGATTCGCGTGATGCACGCGGCGGCCGAGGCGCCGGGGCTCGCGTCGTCGGTGAACGTGGGGGCGTTCAATCTCGGCAACGCGCTGGGCGCCGCCGCCGGCGGCGCGGTGATTTCAGCGGGGCTGGGTTATTCGGCGGTGCCGATTGCCGGCGCGGTGCTGGCAGCGGCCGGGCTGCTGCTGGTGTTCGCCGGCCGTGCCAGGCGCCAGGCGATCGAGAGCTGCTGACGGTGAGGCTTCGATCGACTGTGCCAGCCTCGTCTCGTCCGCGAGAAGAGAGCCGCTAGCAGACGGACCTCACGCAGTCCACGGCTCTGTACGCCCGGCCACAGAGCGCACTGCGGCAACCATGCACAATCGGAGCGAGATCCGGGCGGCGCCTGCGGCGCACCGGCGCCATGCGCGCCCGGGCCGCCTGCCGCCGCGCGTCGATGCACGGCGACGGCGATAACCCTCTGCCGATTGGAGACGCAATGGGTTGGAAAAGCCTGCTGATTGAATCGCCGGTCTGGTTGATGGGCCGGTTTCACCGTCCACGGTTCGACCCGCATCGCGACACGCCGCGCGAGATTCTCGTGCTGCGTCCGAACGATTTCGGCGAGCTGCTCACCACCACGCCGCTCTTCGAAGCGCTGCGCACGCGCTTTCCGACCACACGCCTGATCGCGGGCGTCGGCAGTTGGGGGCGTCCGATTCTCGAGAACAATCCTTTCGTCGACGAGATCGTGGAGATCGACGCGCCCTGGAATAACAAGCTGGTCGAGGACCGCTCGCACCGCAACGTGTTGCGTTTTCTGTGGAAGTCGCCGCAAGTCGCCGCGCTGCGCGCGCGCGGCGGCTTCGATGTCGGTATCGATGTGCTCGGCAGCTACATGGGCGCGCTGCTGCTGATGCGCGCCGGTGTGCGTTATCGCATCGGCGTGCGCGGTTATCGCGGCGGCTGGAGCGGGTGTCAGGCGCATATCGAATTCGCTGCCCGGCAATGCGGACGCGCGGCACTCGCGCAGGGAGAGCTGCTGGGCGCAACGGCGCTGCCGGAAGCACGCCCCCAACTGTTTTTGACCGACGACGAGCGCGCAACCGCCGCGCGGATCTGGAATACGGCTAGCGTGCCGGGCCGTCGCACCGTGCGATTGATCGTCGGTGTCGGGGCGGGTGTTCCGACCAAGGCGTGGGACGCTCGCCAGGTCGGCGCCGCACTCGCGCAGATCACGCAGACGCTCGAACAAGCCGGCGATGCGTGCGATATCGTGATCGTCGGCAGCAAAGCCGATCAAGCGCGCGCCGCCGAGGCGATCGCCGCGGCGGGGCCGCGCGTGCCGGTCCGCTCGGTGGCAGGCGAGGTGCCGATGCGCATCATGTTCGCCCTCACGGAACAGGCCGGCGTCGTGCTGACAAACTCGACGATGCTGATGCACGTCGCGGCCGCGTTTCGCCGTCCGACTGTCGCCGTGATCGGCGGCAGCGTGACCAAACCCGAACGGCACGATGCCATCTGGGGCTATCCGCCGCCGTATCGCAGCGTGTCGCCCGAGCAGTATGTCGCGGGCGAGCACGCGCGGAACTGGCCGAGCGTCGAGCGGGTCGTGCAAGCGGTTCTGGAGGCGGTCGGCACGCAGCGGGCGCAAGTCAGCGCGGCGGCCTGATGTCGTGCCGGCTCGTTCGCCATTGACGTTGATAAGCCAGAACTCTCGAACCTCCATCGCGGCGGCATCGCTCGGCTGACCAAACTGGGCTCGCTGAATCGCGGAGCATTGCCGTGCGCGATTTTAGAGCGATTGCGATTTGATCGCATGCGATATATAATCGCGTCTACGAGGCACTTGCCTATGCCCAACGAGGACGCAGATGAAATCGACCGACCCGTCAGCCGCCGCGAATGTGAAGCTGTCCGACTTCCTGTGCTTTGCGGTTTATTCCGCGAATCTGGCGTTCGGCAAGGCATACAAGCCCATTCTCGAAGAGCTCGGTCTGACCTATACGCAATACATCACGATCATTGCGCTGTGGGAGGAAGACAACCAGACCGTCAGCAGTCTGGGCGAGAAGCTCTTTCTCGAATCCAACACGCTCACGCCGATCCTGAAGAAGCTGGAAGCGGCGGGTTATGTGGAAAGGCAGCGCGATCCCAACGACGAACGCCAGGTGCTGGTCGGCCTGACGAAAAGCGGCCGGCGGCTGCGTGAGAAAGGCCTGAGCATGGACCTCGTCGAAGCGACCGGTCTCGCGCCGGACGAGTTCGCGAAAGTGCAGAAGGCGATCGTGACGCTGCGCAACAATCTCGTCAAAGCGGTTCACGACGGGGAATGAGCGGGGCGGTCGCTCGCGGTTGCCATGACCGCGCGATCCAAGGACTCTTCAAGCGCTTTGCCCATGAAAGAAGCCCATAGACGTCGCCGTCTATGGGCTTTCGCTTTTGCGCCGCGGTGTTGCTCGACCGTGGGCGCCCGGGTTCACCATCAGCCGCGCTTGGGCAGCTTCCAGTCCGGCCGGACGAAGTGGCACGTGTATCCGTTGGGAATACGCTCCAGATAATCCTGATGTTCCGGTTCGGCTTCCCAGAACGGGCCTGCGGGAGCGATCTCGGTCACAACCTTGCCTGGCCACAGATCGGATGCTTCGACGTCGGCAATGGTTTTTTCGGCGACTCGCTTCTGCTCGTCGTCGAGATAGAAAATCGCCGAGCGGTAGCTCATTCCGACGTCGTTGCCCTGGCGGTTCCTGGTCGTCGGATCGTGAATCTGGAAGAAAAACTCCAGGATCTGACGATAGCTGATCTGGGCAGGGTCGAACACGACCTCGAGCGCTTCTGCATGCGTGCCGTGGTTGCGGTACGTGGCGTTGGGCACGTCGCCGCCGGTGTAGCCCACCCGCGTGGACAGCACGCCGGGGTAACGCCGCAGCAGGTCTTGCATGCCCCAGAAGCAGCCGCCGGCCAGAATGGCGGTTTCGGTTTGCGTCGTCATTTCAATCCTTTTTGTCAGTGGCGCCGCGCCACTCGCAGGTGGGTTGGTTTGCCGTTGTCGGATGCGATCCCACAAGCATGCCAGAGATCGGCCTGGCCGGTCGGCCGGCGGCTAAAGCCCATCATGCCGGCATTGTCATGCCGAGCCGGCTGGGACCGTGCCGCGGTCGGCGACGCGGCCTAATGACGTGCGTAGAGACCGCCGCGCGGCGCAACGGCGGCACCACCCGCTGATTCGGAATGACCGGCGACCACGCCGCCGTATGCCGCTTGCGAGCCGGGCGCTTCATCGGCGCTCGCCGCGACGGTTTGCGCGCTTTGCCCACGTTGCGACGCCGGTGCGCCGGCCGAGGGCCGATAGAAGGGCGCCGGACCATAGCCGCTCGCGAACGCGGGCGCGGCGGCGGAAGCAGACAGGGCGACGAGCAGTGCGGCAATGAGTTTGGATTTCATGATGAAGCTCCGTGAAAAGTGGGGAGTGAGAGGCGCAGTCCATGCCGGATCGCGCCCCGGATTCGTTGAGCGGCCGATCAGGATCAGGCTACGTTGACGACGACGTCGATGTTTCCCCGCACGGCTTTCGAATACGGGCAGACTTCGTGCGCTTCGTGCGCGATGGCCTCGGCGAGCTCGCGCGCCACGCCCGGCACGCTGACGTTAAAGCGCGCCTGAAGGAAATAGGCGTTGCCGGTCATGCCCAGATCGACCTCGACCTCGACCGACAGATCGGCCGGAAGCTTCACCTTCTTCTCCTGAGCCACGAGGCCGATCGCCAGGATGTAGCAGGACGACCATGCGCCCGCGAACAGTTTTTCCGCGGTCGGATGGGCCTCAACGGCCGTGAACGCGAGGTTGTCGGCAGGGCCTTCGGACGAGGAGAGTTGCAGGTCGACGCGACCGCCACGGCCGTTGACTTTCGTATGGGTTTTGCCGGTGGAGAGGACAGTTTCGATCTTGGTCATGATGAATTCCTTGAAGAGTGCAGGGTGTCGAATCGCTTTAAATCGCATGCGATGTAATCGCATGCGTCGAATAATGGTCGAGAAGTTTGGCTTTGTCAAGCGTATGCGATTAAATCGCATGCGATTTTGGGTGGTAGAAAGCCACGACTCGCGGATGGCGCTCAGCAAGTGGCGCTCGCGCCAAGGCAGGGCAGGCCGGCGCGGCAAGCCGCTGAGGACGATTTTCGACCGGAGCCGCTGCGTTCCTTTCGACTAGACTACGAGCTACCCCGATTCGACAGCGCACAACGCCGTGAAGCCAGAAGTGATCCTCGAGGACGACGACAAGGGTGTCGGCGCCGACGCGCAAGATCGCGAGGCGAGCGGCGGCATGGGGGGCGGACGGACAGACAAGGGTCGGTGCGGCGCCTGCCGGTTGCTATGGGCATGGCTGGAACGGATCGACCCCGGCACGCATCGCCGGATCAAGGGGCTGCGACTCGTCACCGCCTACGGCATCGCCGCCGCGCTCGGAACCTTGCAGGACGTCACGCATGGTCTGCCCGGCGCCACGGTGGTCGGGTCGCTGGCCAGCAGCTTCGCCCTCTGGGCCAGCGTCTCGGAAGCGCGCGTCTCGCGGGCGGAATCCAGCCGCGATCTGGTGCTCCTGTGCGTGGCCGCTGCGCTCGGTGCGGCCATGTTTATCGGATTCGCCCCGCTTCTGCAGACGATCGGCAACGCAGGTCCCGAACTGACGCTCGTGACGGGCGCGTTTCTCGTCGGCTACCTCAAGCGCTTCGGCATTCTGGGTGCGGGAACCGGCTCGCAGGTCTACATTGGCCAGTTGCTGGCCTACAGTGCGCATCTGACGGCCGTCGATCTACCGGCGGTCGCGGTCGCCGGATTGATCGCCATGCTCGCGTCAGTCGTGCCGCGTCTGCTCAGCGGGCCGGCGGAACGTCCGGCCACCATGGTGCTTGCGCCCGCCGACGTGCCGGATCGCTGGAAACTCCCGGCTGAACTGATCATGGGCCTGCAGGCGGCAAGCGGCGCGCTGGCCGTCGTTGCGTTGAACGGCGCGATAGGACTCGAGGAGTCGGCCTGGGCCATCACGGCATGCACGTACGTCGTGGCCGGCTCGGCAAGCGGGACGGTGGAGCGGGTGCGTCGACGGATTGTGGGCACCTTGATCGGCGTGCCGCTGGGGCTCGCTTGCCTGCCGCTCGTCGAGCATGCTCCGCTGCTCGCCTGGGCCGCCGCGGCGGTCGCGATGATCGTCTACGCGATGGCATTGCCCAATCGTTACGATATCGCCTGCGCGGCGTTTGCCTTCACGTTGATCGTGACGCTGGCGATCGGCGGCGTGCACTCTGTTTCGTTTCTTGGCGCGCGCGCCTGGGAGACGCTTCTCGGCGGAGCGCTCGGACTGCTCGCCGCGAAGTTCATTTTTCCGCTGCGATCCTGACACCGTGACCATCGCGCGAACACCTCCACGCCTACGATCCGAGCCTTTCCATCAGGAAGTCGACGAAACTGCGCACGCGTGACGACAGGTGTCGCGCATGCGGATAGAGCAGGACAAACGGCCGCGAACAACCGCCATAAGGAATGAGCAACTCCTTCAGCGTGCCCTCGGCGATATCCTTCTCGACGATAAATCGATAGGTTTGAAAAAGGCCTGCGCCGTGACGCGCGAGCGTGGCCCCGGCAAGTACATCGCCCGAAGACGTGTAAGCGCCGCGCGTCATCGTCTCGACCACCGCGCCTTCGTGTTTGAACAGCCACGGGATGTTGCGGCCGGTGCTCGGCAACGCGAACTGGATGCAGTCGTGATGGACCAGATCGTCGGGCGTTTTCAGTTTGGCTGTGCCCCGCAGATAGGCCGGCGAAGCAACGACCACCAGTTCCGCGTCTTCGATCTTGCGCGCGATCAGACCGGAGTCGCCCGGCGCACTGCCGCGAATGGCCAGGTCGAAGCCTTCTTCGCCAAAGTCGATGTTGCGGTTGCTGAGATGCGTTTCGACCGTGACGCCCGGATAGCGCTTGCGAAACTCGGCCAGCAGGGGAAGCACGCGATAGTGGCCATATGGCGTCGGCATGCTGATTCGCAGCGCGCCGGTGGGCGCCGTCTGTTGTCCGGTCGCTTCGCGTTCGGCTTCGGCGAGTTGGGCGAGCGCCTGCCGGCATTGTTCGGCGTACCGTCTTCCCGCATCCGTCAGCCGGATCTGCCGTGTGGTCCGCACAAACAGGCGCACGCCGAGGCGTTCCTCCAGACGTGCGACAGTGCGACTGACGGCGGCCGGCGTGACGCTCGCCGCGTTCGCGGCCTCGGTGAAACTCTCGAGTTCGGCCGCGAGACAGAACAGTTCGATACTGCCCAGAAGGACGTCTTCAAATTGACGCTGCATGGTCTCTCGGCGACTTGTCTGATCGTGCTGTCTTGTCCAGGCAGAATGTCGCCCGGAACGACCGCAACGCGAACACAACGACGGTGTGGCCGCGTCCGGTGCGCGATAGAGCTTCGTATGGAATATCAGGACTATATTGTAGTGAGACTCGATGGGGAAGCGACATGACCGACCAGACAGACAATCGTGCCTTGCTGCACCTGCTGGGTATCGACAAGCCAATCATTCAGGCGCCCATGGCCGGCGTGAGCACGCCCGCCATGGCTGCGGCTGTCTCCAATGCAGGCGGCCTCGGCTCGCTAGGTGTGGGAGCGATGAACGCTGAAGGCGCTCGCAAGGTGATCCGGGAGACCCGCGCGCTGACGGGCAAGCCGTTCAATATCAACGTCTTTTGCCATCAACCGGCGCAAGCGGACGCGGCACGCGAGCAGCAATGGTTGAACTGGCTCGCGCCGCATTTCGAAAAGTATGGGGTGATGCCGCCGGCAAAGCTCTCGGAGATCTACACGAGCTTCGCGGCGGATCCGGCCATGCTGGCGGTTTTTCTCGAAGAGAAACCGGCGATCGTCAGTTTCCACTTCGGCTTGCCTTCCGCCAATGTCATCGCCGAACTGAAGACGGCGGGTATCAAGCTGCTTGCCAGCGCGACAAACCTGGAGGAGGCGGCGCAGGTTGAGGAGGCGGGCGTCGATGCGATTGTGGCGCAAGGCATCGAGGCCGGCGGGCATCGCGGTGTCTTCGATCCCGAAGCGTATGACGATGGGCTGGGCACCTTCGCGCTGACCCGTTTGCTGGTCAGCCGATGCCGGCTGCCGGTGATCGCTTCCGGCGGCATCATGGACGGTGCCGGTATTGCTGCGGCGCTCGCACTCGGCGCCCAGGCCGCGCAGCTTGGCACGGCATTCGTGACCTGCCCCGAAAGCTCGATCGACGACGGTTACCGCCGCGCAATGCTGGGCGAGGCGGCGCGCCGCACGACCTTCACGGCGGCAATCTCCGGGCGGACCGCGAGAAGCATGGCGAACCGCTTCACGGCCCTCGGCGCCGACGCGCGCTCACCCGAGCCGCCCGCGTATCCGATCGCCTACGATGCGGGAAAAGCCCTTCACGCCGCCGCGAAAGCCAAAGGGGAGTTCGGCTACGGCGCGCAGTGGGCCGGTCAGGCGGCCGCTCTGGCGAGGTCGTTGCCCGCTGCCGAACTGGTGGCCCAGTTGGAGCGCGAACTGAAGGAGAGCGTTCAGCGCTTGCGGCAGTTCGCGGAGTAATGGATCCGCGAACTGCGGGCCGACGGACTATACGGATTGAGCGATCGAGGTGCTGTCGCTCAACCCGGCTTCTGGCTCAGCTGCTTGCGATACGCTAGAACCGGCAATCCGCCCCAACCCCAGTTCTCGGTGTTCACCTCTTCGATGACCACGAAGGTCGATTCGAGCGGTTTGTGCAACACGTCCAGCAGCAACTGACTGACGCCCGCGATGAGTTGGGCTTTTTCGTCGGCCGTGACGGCATCGTTGCCGGGTTTGGAACCCTCGCGGGTCACCTGAATCGTGACGATAGGCATGTCGTTCTCCGTTGTCCTCGGTTGACGTGAAGGGCGCCGGCCAGCGGCGCCCTGGGCGCGATCAGTGGCCTGCGCTCTGGCCGCCGTCGACGTGCAGGATTTCACCTGTCACGAACGGCGCCGAATCCAGATACAGGACCGCACCCACGATATCGCTCATTTCGCCCATATGCCCGACCGGATGCAGTGCGCCGAGCGCCGCATGGGTCTCTTGCGGGTGCATCGGCGACTTGATGATGCCCGGCGAAACGGCGTTTGCGCGAATGCCCTTCTTCGCATATTCGATGGCGAGCGACTTCGTGGCCGAGTTCAGGCCGCCCTTGGTCAGCGAGGCCAGCACCGAGGGCACGCCGTCGATTGCGTGGTCGGTCAGGCTCGTCGTGACGCTCACCACGTGACCGCTACCCTGCTTTTCCATCTGGGCAATAGCGAGTTGCGTGATGTAGAAAAATCCCGAGAGGTTCACGGCGGTGACGGTTGCGTAGTCTTCGGCCGTGTATTGGGTGAAGGGCTTGGCGACGAAAATGCCGGCGTTGTTGACCAGTGTGTCGATGCGGCCAAAACGGGCGACGGCTTCGGAGACCACGCGCTGCGCGGTGGCCGGGTCGGCGATGTCGCCTGCCACGGTCAGGACGTTGGGATCTTCCGACGGCTTGACCGAACGTGCGGTTGCAACGACGCGATAGTCGAGCTTGCGAAATGCGTTGACGATTTCGGCGCCAATGCCTTGTGATGCGCCCGTAACGACAACGACTTTTTGTGAGGTGCTCATGGCTAAATCTCCAGATAAGTGATTTGATCAGATGCTGATCGGGCCAGCGGCTCCGATGGGTATGAAATCTAGGCGCATTGGCGCCGATTTCGAACACCCGCCATGGACAAACAGTCTTGCCTGCAAGGTACAAATGGATTGGGCGGTGAGCGGCCGCGCCGGGCGTGCGTTGCGGCCGGCGTCGCGCCGGCGTTGCCGCTTGCGGTGCTGAGTCGATTTATTTCTGGCTGTCCGCCGAGTTCATGCGAAAGACCGAGATGCCTTCCATCGGGTCCAGCGTTTCCCGCCAGGGTGCGCGCTTCAACAGACGGGCCGTGTCCTCGTAGCCCGCGAGCCAGCGCCGCTTGATTCCCGCCGACGAAAAATCGATGTCCCGGTTCAGGTCATCGTTATCGAATGCCGGTGCGTCGAGTTCCAGCACTTGCATCGTCGTGCCGCAGCCCCAATCGAGCAGTTCCCGCACTTCCGGCGCGTTGCGTTGCTCTTCGGGCAGGTGCTGGCCGAGTTCACGAATCACATGACGAAGCCGGTGAATCTGCTTCTGCCGATCGAGATGGCTTTCCGCGCGACTCGAATACTGAATGTCGCGTTGCCGGCTCATTACCTGCAAGATCGATTCGGGTTCCGGACCGCTGGAGGGCCACAACTGCACCGAAAAAATCACCGAGTCGCGGCGCGGCCGGTCGTCGAGCACGGCTTCGAGCGGCGTATTCGAATAGATGCCGCCATCCCAGTACGATTCGCCTTCCAGCCGCACCGCCGGAAAGCCAGGTGGAAAAGCGGCGGAGGCCATGACGTGTTCGACGTCGAGCAGATCGTCGCGATTGGTGAAGTACCGCATGCGGCCACTGCGGACATTGACGGTGCCCACGGTCAACCGCGTTGTTTTCTGATTCAGGTAGTCGAAATCGATCAGCGACGACAAGGTGTCGCGCAGCGGTCCGGTCGAATAGAACGCGGCCTGATCGGAGCGAACACGTGCCTGAATTCCCGCCCAGCTCTGCCACTGTGGCGTGAAAAACGACGGCACGCCTTGAGTGACCGTGGCGACGTCGCGCAACCAGGTGGCAAGTCCGGGCAACCAGTTTGCCGCCTCGACGCCATGACAGGCCACGCCGTTCCAGAACTGCGTCAGGCGCGCCATGCGGTTTTCCGGAAGATTGCCGGCGATGATCGCGCCATTGATCGCGCCGATCGACGTGCCGATTACCCAGTGAGGTTCGACTTTGCCGTCATGAAGTGCCTGATATACCCCGGCCTGGTAAGCACCAAGGGCACCGCCCCCCTGAAAGACCAGGACGATCTGGCCGGGAATGTCCGGTACGCCGTCCGGGCCGTTTTCTGCGTTGCTCTGGCGTTCGACGTGCGTCTTGTTACCCATGACAAGTCTCCGGGACACGTGCTGCGGTGCCGCTGATTTTGCCACGGTATGGCCGGCGTGACGGCGGAGATAATCCGTGTCCGACCAACGACGAACTGGGTCAACCTCTCCTTAATCCTGGAGAGCGCGCGCAGCGCCGATAGGCGCGCTTCTTTTTCGCAATGGTTCAGAACGTCGCGTCAGATACGGACAACCTGGCGATTTGGACATCCACCGCTGGTGGCGATGCCCTACGCCTTCGGCAGAGTCGATTTCCTTCCGCGATTGCGCGGTTTCGGCTCGACTCCCACGCGTGGATCGCGTGCGAGCACGAGCGCCGTCAGTTTTTCGGCGACGATCTCAAACGCCGGATCTTCCTGCGGAACATAGAGCCACTTGCCGAGCACCGGATGCGGCCGCAAAGCAGGCATTTCATTGATGAGCGCGGCGTGGCGCTCCTGCGATGTGCACACCAGCAGGCCATTCCAGGGCGCGTCGCGATCGGCGGCCACGAGGCACAAGAGGCCGTCGATATAGGCGGCGTCGCTGCCGAACATACGCTTGCTGAAGAAGGTCGAATCGCGCTCGAACGCGTCGAAGATCCAGACGAGCGAGTTGCGGACAGACGAAGGCATCGGCGTAAAGTCCTGGGCGGCATGAACGAAGCGGAGCGAAAAGCATAGCACCGCGATGTTCAGACGCGCTGCGTCAATGCGTGCAGATCACCGCCGTCAGCAGTAACGGAATGACCATGTGTACAACGGCGGTGCTTCCGGCCGCGCGCAAGCGCTTTTCGACCGACTCGCTCGGTGCGGATAACACGGCGCCGTACAGCGGGCCGGCGAGTGCCTGGCCGCGGCCTTTCTTGAACATCTCGTCGTCCGGTTCGTAGCCGAGCACGGCATAGACGCGAAACCCGAACGCGGTCATGTCGCTGCCATGCACCGGTCGAAACGCGTTGACCGAATTCGTGTCGATCCGCATTGGATTCGGCTCGATGTACTTGTCTTCGATGAGCTGCCCGATGAAATCGTGGGGACGCGCCTGGCAGTCGAATTGCGCGTCGAGCGCGTACGCGTGCGAGGCCGGCGTATATAAGCCGACGCTCGAGGCGAGTAGAGCTGCAACTGCGGTGAGAGGACGAGGTGCCATGGCTAACATGCCTGAACTGCGAGCGTCGACAGGCCGGACGCTCGCTAGTCATCAGTCTCTCACGTCCTTGCCTTTAGCGTACGTGCGTCAGCGAACCATGGTGGCGTCGGGGGCCGGTTCGCACCGGCGCTCGGTCTGCGTACCGCTCGACGCGTCAGTCACCGCGTTGTCATCATTCTATGTGCGGTCCTGGAACAGAGCATTGAGTTGCGAGCCGGGCGCCGCGCCGGCGAAGCCGTCGAAGCGTCCCTGAACCAGCGACTGCGCGGCCTGCATGAAACCGCCCCATGCCGCACGCGCCAGCGCCCCGCCGACACTGATGCGCCGCACGCCGAGCGCGGCCACGTCCTGCACCGTGAGCGCCGACGTCGAACCGATCAGCAGATTGACGGGCTTCGGCGCCACCGCCGCCACCACGGCTTCGATCTGTTCGCGCGTCTGGATGCCAGGCGCGTACAGGCAGTCCGCGCCGGCCGCGGCATACGCCTTGAGGCGCGCAATCGTATCGTCCAGATCGGGCGAGCCGGCGAGGAAGTTCTCGGCCCGGCCGACCAACAGTGTCTCGCCGCCGGTTTCGTCGATGGCTCGGCGCGCCGCGCTGATCCGTTCCACGGCGGCTTCGATTGAAAACAGCGGCGCGGCGGCATTGCCGGTGGAGTCTTCAATCGACAGTCCGGCAACGCCGGTCTCGACGGCAAGCCTGACACTTTCTGCGACCTCCGCCGGATCGCGGCCGAAGCCGTTCTCGAAGTCGGCGTTGACCGGCAGATCCGTTGCTTCGACGATCTCGCGCAAGTGCGCGAGGATGGCATCGCGGGGCAGTGTGTTGTCGGCGTGTCCGGTCGACCATGCAAAGCCGGAACTGGTCGTGGCGAGCGCCTGGAAGCCGAGGGATTGCAGATAGCGCGCGCTGCCGGCATCCCACGGATTGGGCAGGACGAAACAGCCGGAGGTGTGCAATGCCTTGAAAGCGGCGCGCTTCTCGACGACGGTGCGGGACATGCGTATCTCCTGAAAACGGACGAGCGTGAGGCGCTCGTGTTGTGATGTGACAGGGAAGCGATGGACCTCATCATCCGTGAAATTCGACCGGTTGTGTCGGTTATACGTATGTTCGGAAAGGCATGGCGGACAACGGTCGACAGCGTGCGCGACAGCATGGGAACCGAGCGCAATACGCCATCGAAATGGAAAATAAATTCTATTATTATTTATTTGGCAATTATTCTTGCAGATGCGCCGGATTGTCTTCTATGCTTGACCTCGAACGCCGCTGCAACGCGGTGAGGCTCACAGGAGACAGTCGTGGACAGGATCGAAACGAATGACGCGACACCGGGCGTGGTAGTCGAGGCTCTGACGCGTGGTCCCGGCGCGATATGCCTACGCGGACTGTTCAGCGAAAGCCAGGTGGCGGAGGCACGCGGCGTGGTGATGGCTCATTCGGAAGATCGCGCGCAAACCGTCACGCATTTTCAGGGGCAGGCCGCGGAAGAACAGCGGCTTCACTTGCAGCGGCGCGTGTGGAATCTGCTCGCCAAGGGCGACGTATTCTCCGAGATGTCGGAGCAGCCTGTGATCGTGGATGCGATGCGCCGCTTTCTCGGCGACGACTTCATCATGGGCTCGATCGCGGCCAACCGTATTCTGCCCGGCGGGCCCGGCCAGGAACCGCACATCGACTATCCATACTGGGACTACCACATGCCGGACACGTTTCCGCTCGGCATCAACACGTCGTTCCCGCTCAATGCACAGGTGACGATTCCGCTCGACCCCTTTACGGCCGAGACCGGCGCGACGGCGTTCGTGCCGCACACGCAGCACGAATTGCGCTATCCGGCGGAAGGCGACCGGTTCTTCGAGCGTTGCCAACGCGTGACGGCCGAGCCGGGCGATGCCATCGTGTTCTTCGGCGCGACCTGGCATTGCGCGATGCCCAATCGCAGCACGCAGGATCGCAGCGCCGTGCTGATCCAGTACTTGCCCAAGTTCGTGAAGCCGATGGAAGACCTGCGCGCAATGGTCGGCGAAGAGTTCGTCAAACGGGCGAGTCCGACCATGCGTCAGTTGCTCGGCCTCAATTTCCCCTACCCGCAGAACCTCGACGAGATCGCCGTGGCGACCAACGCCGAGGGTCGCAAGAACGCGATGCGTTGAGGCAGGGCGCGACTCGCGCTTGCCGGAATAAAGTGACGCTAGCGGAAAATCTCCGCAATCAGGTTAGCCACGGTCCGGATCCGCTCGCTGTCGCGCAATGCCGGATGCAGCACCATCCACACGTCCTGATCGAGCGACTTGATATGCTTCTCCACGCAGACGAGGTCGCTCGTCGTGTCACCGGCCAGTTGGGCAAGGACGCCGAGTCCTGAGCCGCCCAGAACGCCGTCGAATACGCCCATGCCGTAGCTGCTGCGCAGCGACGGCGCCGGGGCGCCCGGCAGCGTTTTCAGCCATTGCGTGGCCGGGTGATCGGGCTGCCGGTCGTCGTAGCCGACGAACGACAGCTTGTCCCACTCCTTCTTCACGATCGCCGCGCGGTGGCGAAGATAGTAGTCGCGCGAGCCGTAGAGCCCGAAGCGGATCCGCCCGATCCGCCGAACATACAGGTCACCTTCTTCCGGGCACTCGGACCACAGGGCGATGTCCGCCTCGCGCCGCGCAAGGCTATAGGGGCGGCGCGAAGTGAGCACTTCGATCGCGAGCCCGGGCAGCCTGTCCTGAAACGAGCCGAGCAGCTTCAGCAGAATGTACGACGGCCACTCGACGGCGTTGATCCGCACCGTGCCGTGCGCGGCCGCGCCGCCGTTCACGTCCGCGGCGCGTTCGATCTGGTGAGCCAGGTCCTCCATCTGCTCCGCCCAGGCCAGCACCCGCGCGCCGAACGCGGTCATGGTACAGCCGGACGGCACCCGGTCGATGAGCGGTTCGCCCAGCCGCCTTTCCAGCTCGGTGAGGCGGCGCGACAAGGTTGGCGCGCTCAGGTCGCACGCCGCCGCGGCGGATCGCATCGTTCCCTCGCGGGCGATTGCGACCAGAATTCGAAGGTCGTCCCAATCGACGTGTTCCATTTTTGAAACGATAGGTTTTGAAATTTGGCATAGCATAACGCAGTTCGCGAGGATAGGATTGGAGCTGGCCATACTTGCCCGGCATCACACGACGAGACCTGCAAGGTCCGGCACGGCGTGGCAAGTGCGGCGTTCCTGCCCATCACACGACTCATCGGCTCTCAGTAGACCGAACGAGCGATACGGAGACATCAATGATTCGCCATTTTCTACCGGCGCGGCGTCGCGCCATCGCAGCTGGCGCGGCCTTCCTCGCCGTGTCGATTTTGCCGATGCCGGCGGCATTCGCCCAGGCCGCGCATAAGCCGAAAGTCGCGCTTGTCATGAAGTCGCTGGCGAACGAATTTTTCCTGACCATGGAAACGGGCGCCAAGGATTATCAGAAGCAGAATCCGGCGAAATTCGACCTGGTCACCAACGGCATCAAGGACGAGACGGACACCGCGAACCAGATCCGCATCGTCGAGCAGATGATCGTCTCGAAGGTCGACGCGCTGGTGATTGCACCGGCCGACTCGAAGGCGCTCGTGCCGGTCCTGAAGAAAGCGGTCGACGCCGGCATCATCGTGGTCAATATCGACAACAAGCTGGACGGCGACGTCCTCAAATCGAAAGACCTGAATATCCCGTTCGTCGGGCCGGATAACGCGAAGGGCGCACAGAAGGTCGGCGACTACCTGGCCAAGCACCTGAAGTCGGGTGACAACGTCGGCATTATCGAAGGCGTCTCGACCACGACCAATGCGCAGCAACGCACTGCCGGCTTCAAGCAGGCCATGGCGTCGGGCGGCATGAAGGTCGTCTCGCTGCAATCGGGCGAGTGGGAAATCGACAAGGGCAACGCCGTGGCGAGCCAGATCCTCAACGCGAATCCGGACGTCAAGGCCTTGCTGTGCGGCAACGACAACATGGCGATCGGCGCCGTATCGGCCGTGCGCGCGGCCGGCAAGGCCGGCAAGGTGCAGGTGGTCGGCTACGACGACATCAATGCGATCAAGCCCATGCTCGCCGACGGCCGCGTTCTCGCCACCGCCAATCAGTACGCCGCGAAGCAGGCTGTGTTCGGTATCGACACGGCTTTGAAAGCACTCTCCGCACACAAGAAACAGTCTGAATTGTCCGGCGTCGTCGAAACGCCCGTCGATCTGGTCACCAAGTAAGCGTGGTGCAACGCGTGGCCCGCTGCGTCAAGGGGCCACGCTGACTGATTTCTGTCCAGCTCGATCTATCCGATGTCCATTCCCATTCCCTCCCTTGCCGATGCCCCGCCCGTGCTGCGTGTTCAGGGCATCGGCAAGACCTATGCCGAACCCGTGCTCGCCGACGTATCACTGGAACTGCGCGCGGGCGAAGTGCTCGCGCTGACCGGCGAGAACGGCGCGGGCAAGAGCACCTTGTCCAAAATCATAGGCGGCCTCGTCACGCCGACTACCGGCTCGATGACTCTCGGCGGCGCGGCGTACGCGCCGGCCAGCCGCAAGGACGCCGAGGCGCTCGGCGTGCGCATGGTCATGCAGGAGTTGAACCTGTTGCCGACGCTCACGGTGGCGGAGAATCTGTTTCTGAACCGCTTGCCGCGGCGCGGCATGTTCGGCTGGATCGACCGCGCCAAACTGCGCGAGGACGCGCGGCACGCCATGGCGCAAGTCGGGCTCGACGCGATCGATCCCGACACGTTGGTTGGCACGCTCGGGATCGGGCATCAGCAGATGGTCGAGATCGCGCGCAATCTGATCGGCGACTGCCGCGTGTTGATTCTCGACGAACCGACCGCGATGTTGACCGCCCGCGAAGTCGATCTGCTGTTCGAGCAGGTCGAGCGGCTCAAGGCGCGCGGCGTGGCGTTGGTGTATATCTCGCACCGGCTCGAAGAATTGAAGCGAATCGCGCGGCACGCTGCCGTGTTGCGCGACGGCCGCCTCGTGCATGTCGACGAGATGGCCAACCTCACGACCGATCGTCTCGTGACGCTGATGGTGGGCCGCGATATCGGCGACAGGATCGATCTCGGCGAGCGGCGCATCGGCGAGGTGGCGTTCAAGGTCAGCGGCATGACGCGCGAGCCGGTGGTGCGCGACGTGTCCTTCGAGGTCAAGGCCGGCGAAATATTCGGCATCAGCGGCCTGATTGGCGCAGGCCGCACGGAGCTGATGCGGCTCATTTATGGCGCGGACCGCGCGGACGCCGGCAGCGTCTCGATCGGACGTGAAGGCGGTTCGCCCGTACCCGTGGCGATCGCCTCGCCCGCGGACGCCGTGAAGCACGGCATCGCACTGATCACCGAAGATCGCAAAGGCGAGGGGCTTCTGCTGACCCAGCCGATCGCCGCCAACATCTCGCTGGGCCACCTGCGCGCCGTGTCGAGCAAGGGTGTGGTGGACGGCCGTCGCGAGGCGGCCTTGGCGCACCAGCAGATCGACGCCATGCGCATTCGCAGCGCCGGGCCGTCGCAGCCGGTGTCGGAGCTGTCCGGCGGCAACCAGCAGAAGGTGGTGATCGGCCGGTGGCTCGCGCGCGATTGCGCGGTGCTGCTATTTGACGAACCCACGCGCGGCATCGACGTCGGCGCGAAGTTCGATATTTATGCATTGATGGGCGCGCTGGCTCGCGAAGGCCGTGCTCTCGTGGTCGTATCGAGCGATCTGCGCGAATTGATGGCGATTTGCGACCGGATCGGCGTGATGTCGGCGGGACGGATGACGGGCCTGTTCGAACGCGGCAACTGGACCCAGGACGCGCTGCTGGCCGCGGCATTCGCCGGCTACGCGAAGCGCGAGGACCTGCTGCACGAGCCGATCGAACCCGACGCCAAAGCGCCCGACGAAAGCAAATTTGTGGAGTATTGAGCATGACCGTAGAAACCAGCCTGCCTACGTTGCAGAACGAACCACCCAAGCACGCAAAGCCGCTCGGCGCGCGCCTCGGCTTTTCGAACTACATCGGACTGCTCGGCGCGCTCCTCGGGATGATCGTACTGTTCTCGCTGCTGAGTTCGCACTTCCTGACCTACGATACATTCAGCACGATCGCGAACCAGATTCCCGATCTCGTTGTGATGTCGATCGGCATGACCTTCGTGCTGATCATTGCCGGCATCGATCTGTCGGTCGGCTCGGTGCTGGCGCTCGGCGCGGCGCTCACGAGCGTCGCGGCCTTGCAGTGGCATTGGGCGGCGTTGCCCGCGGCCTTGCTCGGCATGGCTGGCGCGACCCTGACGGGCTGCGTGACCGGCGCGATCACGGTGGCCTGGCGGATTCCGTCGTTCATCGTGTCGCTCGGCGTGCTGGAAGCGGCGCGGGGTCTCGCGTATCAGTTGACCAACTCGCGCACGGCCTATATCGGCGAAGCGTTCGATTTTCTCTCCAACCCCATCGCGTTCGGTATTTCGCCTGCGTTCATCATTGCCATTGTGGTGATGGTCGCCGCGCAGTTCGTGCTCACGCGCACGGTGTTCGGCCGCTATCTGGTCGGCATCGGCACGAATGAGGAGGCGGTGCGTCTTGCGGGCGTCAATCCGAGGCCCTACAAGATCGCGGTATTCGCGATGATGGGTCTGTTGGCCGGCCTTGCTTCGCTGTTCCAGATTTCGCGGCTCGAGGCCGCCGACCCGAATGCCGGGCAGGGTATTGAATTGCAGGTGATCGCGGCGGTGGTTATCGGCGGAACGAGTTTGATGGGCGGGCGCGGTTCGGTGACGAGTACCTTCTTTGGCGTGTTGATCATCTCGGTGCTTGCTGCGGGGCTCGCGCAGATCGGCGCGACTGAGCCGACCAAGCGCATTATTACGGGAGCCGTCATTGTTGTCGCGGTCGTGCTGGATACTTATCGAAGCCGGCGTCGCGCCGCATAATCGGATCATTCGGTGAATGGTGGGCCGCAATCGTCTTGCGTGGGATGGGAGTAATTAAAAGTGTCAAAAGAAACTAAGCAGGGTCGTGTTCTGGTGGTAGGCAGCATCAATACGGATCTGGTCGCTCGTGCGCCGCATTTGCCGCGCCCAGGCGAGACGATCGGCGGGCACGAGTTCTCGCAGGTTGCCGGCGGCAAGGGCGGGAACCAGGCTGTCGCGGCCGCGCGCATCGGCGCGCAGGTGGCCATGGTCGGATGTGTCGGGAAAGACGCGAACGGCGCGCAGCGGGTCAAGGATCTGGAAGCGGAAGGTATCGACTGCAGCGGCGTTGAGGTTCATCCGACCCAGCCCACCGGCGTTGCCATGGTAACGGTGTCGGACGACGGACAGAATACGATCGTCGTGGTCGCGGGTAGCAACGGCGAACTCACGCCACAGAGCGTGGCTCGCCATGAGGCGGCCATCAAGGCGTGCGATGTCGTGGTCTGCCAGCTCGAAACGCCGTGGGATTCCGTTCATGCGACGCTCGCACTGGCTCGGCGGCTCGGCACGATCACCGTGTTGAACCCGGCGCCGGCAACGGGGCCCTTGCCGGCGGAATGGCTGCCGCTCGTCGATTACCTCGTGCCGAACGAGGTCGAGGCCGCGATCCTGGCCGGCCTGCCGGTCGAATCGCAAAGCGGCGCCCGCCGCGCGGCGACGGAGCTGCAAAGAGGCGGCGCGCGCAATGTGATCGTCACGCTCGGCGCGCAGGGGGCTTACCTCCTCGTGGAAGGCGGCGAGGGCATGCATTTTCCCGCGCCGCAAGTGCAAGCAGTCGACACCACGGCGGCCGGCGACACGTTTATCGGCGTCTTTGCCGCGCAACTCGCCTCACGGCAGCCGCTGGAAGGCGCGATCAACCTCGCGCAACGCGCGGCGGCGATTTCCGTGACGCGTGCCGGCGCGCAGCCTTCAATACCCACTCGCGCGGAAGTGGATAGCGCCGCCTGACACGGATGCCGGTTGTGACATGAGGCGGTCCGTACTGCCACTTTCGGTGGCTCGACGTTGATTTATCGGCACCATCTCGCGATGGTGTTCCCTTATCAATCACGCTCTCGAATGGACGAAACATGAGATCACAATGTATAGGCATACTGATGATGTCGTTGGGTCTCGCTGCGTGCGGAGGAAGTATATCGACCACGGATCCTCTCGCTAACGCGCCGAAGATCATCATCGATTCAGACTTCAATACGATGGGGGACGACGGCCAGTTGTTCGCCATGACCACGCAGTTGATGGGACAGGGCAAGGTCAATCTGCTCGGGCTCACTGTCGTTACCGGCAACGACTGGCTGCTTCAGGAAGAATCGGATGCGCTCAAGGCAGTGGAGCGCATGGGCGTGCAGAACGTGGTGGGTGTCTACGGCGGCGCGGATTATCCGTTGCACTACGATGTGGCCAGTATTCGCGCCCAGCAGGCGGCTAACCCGCAAGGCTATTTTGGGGCATGGAGCCGCCCAGAGCCTACCCAGCAGTCGCAGCTAGTGGCTCCGCCGGATGGCTTTGCGGTGTCGACGAAACTGCAGACGCAGAGCGCTGCGGATTTCATGATTCAGACCATCAAGCGTTATCCGAACCAGGTCACCATTCTCGAAGTGGGACCCCCTACCAACCTCGCCACAGCGATCATGAAAGCGCCGGAGATCGTGCCGCTGATCAAGCGGATCGTCTATATGGGCGGCGCGATGGCTGTGCCGGGCAATGCTAACGCCGTCGGGGAGTTGAACTGGTGGTTCGATCCGCTCGCGGTACGCACGGTGTTGCAAACGCCGATTCCCCAAGCCGTGATTCCCCTCGACGTGACGAATACGGTGCCGCTGACGCAAAGCGTGTATGACCAGATCGTCAATGACCCGAACAGGCAGACCGCGGTGACGAAGGCGTATGGGATTGCCAATGCGGGTGCATTCGCGAGTCATACCGATCTGTTCGATACGCTGACTATTGCGTACTTTCTCGATCCTGGTTACGCCACGCAAACCAAAAGCGCCTACCTCGATATCGACACGGCGAGCGGCGAAGATCAGGGGCATGTGATGGTGTATCCCGATCAGCCGGCAGCGGGAGCTTCTCCGCAGAAAATCACCTACGTGACGCAGTTCGATAACAACCGGTTTTTCAGCCTTTATGTTGATCTGCTGACGCGACCCGTGCCGATTACGTTGCCGTGATGTCGTGCCGGTTGCGGGCGGCAGTAGAGTAAGTTCTCGTCGTATGCCTGGACTCAGGGCCGTTGACCTGGCAAAATAGGGTGCCCGGATGCCGTCATGTGTCGCGAGTCTGCAAGCGGTTTGGATATCTCTACGAATAGCAATGGTGGTATGGAAACGAAACGATCGCGGGTTCGCCGTCAAATATTGTGTCCGCCGATCGGTGCGCTGCTGCGCTACCAGACACGCATCGTCCGCGTCGTTGCAGAAGCGCGCGGGCAGCGGGCAATGATCGAATCGCTCGACACCACGGGCAGGGCATTCGTCAGTACCGTGAAGTGGGCTAGCCTGTGTGAACTCGGCGCGCAGTTGTTCTGATCCGGACGCCGGAGCGGGTGTCAGCAGAATCAGGGAGCGGTCTTATGCGGAAACGGAAGGTCGCAGCAAAGATGGGCGGAGGATCGAGTCTGCCGGAACTGCTGAGCCGGCTTGAACTGGCATTGGTGGGAATGCCCGATCGCAAATCGGTTTGCAAAGCACTGCTGGATCTGAACCGGGCGCTCGGCTCGGTCGGCGAGACAGCGCCGAGACGATGCAGTCGGACTACGCATCCGCGGCGTCAGCGCCAGACGGCGGTCGAATCTTTGTCGCTGTTTTCTTGAGTCTGTTTGTCGGGAGCTGTGATCCGCTAGCTTTTATCGCTTGCATTCAAATAGCGGCGTGAAATGCGGGTTGGCATTTCCGTCTCGTGTTTGGGCTCAGGCCACACACTATGTGGATTCAGGAGCCTGCCAGGAGCGCGAAATCCACGTCTTTGCTCTCGACCACGCCGCCCGTACGCCCCGGCGCGCGTTGATTGCTCCAATAGAGATTCGTGTGTGCGATCACTCCGTCCGGTGGAGGCGCGCCCCATGGCGTCATGTCGACCGTCGTATGAGCGTCGCTGACCAGAATCGCGTCATAGCCACGCACGAGCGCGCCGTGCAGCGTCGAACGAATACACATGTCAGTTTGCGCGCCGGTCACGATGAGCTTACCGACAGCAAGCGTCGATAGCACATGCTCGAGGTCAGTGCCTTCGAACGCGTCGCGGTAGCTCTTTTCAATAATCGCCTCCGAGTGTCGTGGCGACAGCTCGTCGACGATCTGCCACGGGCCGCTGCCAGGTTCCAGCTCTTCGTCACCGTGGCGGACCCAAACGAGCGGTACGTTCGCGCTGCGCGCTTTCTCGACGAGCATGTTGACTGCGCGCAGCACTTCCTGGCGGCGATAGGCTTGAGCGACGACGCCGTTCTGAAGATCGATGACGATGAGGGCGGTATTCGGGCGATTGACGAGCGTAGTCATGGAGTCTCGAGACGGTTCGGTTGAATCGCAAACACAGCGAGCGAAATTCTGCGGTTCAGGTCTCATGGAGAATAACTCAAGCGCGCGGCTACGGTCGCCCTTTGCTGACATCTCCGCTATTGCCGCAGCGGCCTCAACCCTGCACGAACCTCCTCTGCGAACAACTGCGGCTGTTCCCAGGCCGCAAAGTGTCCGCCCTTGTCGAGCCGGTTGTAATAGACAAGGTTGTGATACGCACGCTCGGTCCAACTCCGCGGGGCCTGATAGTTCTCGCGAGGAAAAACGCTCACGGCAGTGGGAACCGATACATCGGCGCTGGCCAGAAAGTTGAAATGAGACTCCCAATAAAAGCGCGCGGCGGAAATGCCCGTGTTCGTCAACCAATAGAGCGTGATGTCGTCGAGGACATCGTTGCGGGTCAATTCGCCCGCGGACTCACCATTGACGGGATGCCCAAACACGGCCGAGGTCAACGCCGCCGCTGGCTGAACATAGCCGTCGCCGTGATCGAGAAGCCAGCTCGCCAGCGCCACGGGCGAGTCGGACAATCCGTATAGCGTTTGTGGACGCGTCCCCATCTCCAGCGCGTAGGCGCGTCTCTTCCTGGCCGCACTGGCCAGCTGCTCATAAGCGTGCCTTTCGTCATCCGGGAGGCCGGAGGGCGTCGGATCGCCGGCCTGAAGCGCCTTTGCTATTTCAGCGGGAACGGTGGCGGGAAAGTTGACATGAATGCCCAACAATTCCGGTGGCGCCTGCTTACCCATTACGTTGCAGACAACGCCGCCCAGGTCGCCGCCTTGTGCGGCGAATTTCTCGTAACCAAGGCGTTTCATCAGCACGACCCAGGCGCGCGCTGTCTTCTCCGGCCCCCAACCGGTCGTGGCCGGTTTGCCTGAAAAACCGTAGCCGGGCAGCGACGGAATGACCAGATGGAACGCATCCGACGCACTCGCGCCATAGGCCGTTGGATTGGTCAACGGATCGATGATCTTGAACTGCTCGATGACCGACCCGGGCCACCCGTGCGTGACGATGAGCGGCATCGCATTCTCGTGCTTCGACCGAACGTGGATGAAATGAATGTCCAGCCCATCGATCTCGGTTACGAACTGCGGCAGGGAATTCAGCTTCGCTTCACATTTGCGCCAGTCGTAGTCCGTTGCCCAATGGCGCGCGAGTTCCTGCACCATCGCGAGCGGCACGCCTTGAGAGTCGTCGGTAACCGTCTCCCGTTCAGGCCACCGCGTTGCGTTGATGCGCCTTCGCAAATCGACAAGCTGCGATTCAGGTACGTGTACACGAAGTCGACGAATAGCTGTTTTGTCGCCGTCGGCCGCTTGAGCGACCTGAGCGATAGCCGGGTTCGTTTCTGCAACCGCGAACTGGCTCAATGAGCCGGCCGCGACGGTAGCCGCCACGACGCCGACGAAATGACGGCGAGACGGCGATTGGGGAGAGGTGTTGTCTGACATAGGGCCTCTAAATCGTGACGAAGACAGGTTGCTGATCAATGGCGACGTGGTTCCTGCGAGCCACTGCTGGCATCACTCGACGCACAGAGCGCTCGACACGGACGCGTTGGGGTTCGCGGAGGTACTTCTTCGGCTTCCTGCAAGTCGGTCCAAAAGCATGCGTAGAGTCACGCTCAACCTGATGTGGCACGCGCAGATGCATTGCCGCACGAGCCCAACGCCCGATGTCCGTATTCGAGCGCACGGATATATCCCGCATGTGTCGGGAACGGTGCTTTTTGTGTACGGCTGTATCAACCTGTTCTAAAGATACATTGCAATACAAACGGTCATTGTGCTCGCGCGATTCCCGCCTGATGCGGAGCGGATTGAGGCGGTGCCGCAATTGGCGGAGCATCTTGAGCGCATTCATGATGCTGATTGTGTCTGTGTCCATGGATGGGCCGGAGTGGTTGCATGCTGCCGTCGCGCAACCGGCGTTTTGACAGTCCATTCGGCGACTCCGCCAACATCATCTTCCCGCTGCCCGCATTTTCAACTCTTATATAAGACATAAGACATTTGACCTTGCCGCCGGATCCTATTAAAATCGTGCCGAAAACAGTGCCCGGCACAGTCTCGGCGTGCCTTGCAAGCTATCCCCTGAAACGCAAATACCAGCAGGTTCCCCATGCTTGAAAACTATCGTGTTCACGCGGCCGCACGCGCCGCGCTCGGCATTCCTCCCCTGCCGCTGACGGCTCAGCAGACCGCCGAGTTGGTCGAGCTTCTGGCGAATCCGCCGGCCGGTGAAGAGCAGACCCTGCTCGACCTGCTCACCCACCGCGTGCCCGCCGGCGTGGACGAAGCGGCCCGCGTGAAGGCAGGTTTCCTCGCCGCCGTGGCCAAAGGCCAGACCGCCTGCGCACTGATTTCGCGCGCCCGCGCCACCGAACTGCTGGGCACGATGCTGGGCGGCTACAACATCCAGCCGCTGATCGAGTTGCTGTCCGACGCCGAAGTGGCCGCCGTAGCTGCCGACGCGCTGAAGAAAACCCTCCTGATGTTCGACCAGTTCCACGACGTCAAGGAACTGGCCGACAAGGGCAACGCGCACGCCCAGGCCGTGATGCAAAGCTGGGCCGAGGCCGAATGGTTCACCAGCCGTCCGGAAGTGCCGCAAAGCCTGACCATCACCGTCTTCAAGGTGACGGGCGAAACCAATACCGACGACCTGTCGCCGGCCCCGGATGCCACCACCCGCCCGGACATCCCGCTGCACGCGCTGGCCATGCTGAAGAACGCGCGTCCCGGTATCACGCCGGAAGAAGACGGCAAGCGTGGCCCGATCAAGTTCATCGAGTCGCTGAAGGAAAAGGGCCACCTGGTCGCGTACGTGGGCGACGTGGTCGGCACCGGCTCCTCGCGCAAGTCGGCCACCAACTCGGTGCTGTGGTTCACGGGTGAAGACATTCCCTTCATCCCGAACAAGCGCTTCGGCGGCGTGTGCCTGGGCGGTAAGATCGCCCCGATCTTCTACAACACCATGGAAGACGCCGGCGCCCTGCCGATCGAACTCGATGTGTCGAAGATGGAAATGGGCGACGTGGTCGAACTGCGCCCGTACGAAGGCAAAGCGCTGAAGAACGGCGAAGTGATCGCCGAATTTCAGGTCAAGTCCGACGTGCTGTTCGATGAAGTGCGCGCCGGCGGCCGCATTCCGCTGATCATCGGCCGTGGATTGACCAGCAAGGCGCGTGAAGCGCTGGGCTTGCCCCCGTCGACCCTGTTCCGCCTGCCGCAGCAGCCGGTCAACAGCGGCAAAGGCTTCTCGCTGGCCCAGAAAATGGTCGGCCGCGCCTGCGGCCTGCCGGAAGGCCAGGGCGTCCGTCCGGGCGCGTACTGCGAACCGAAAATGACCTCGGTCGGTTCGCAGGACACCACGGGCCCCATGACCCGCGACGAACTCAAGGACCTGGCGTGCCTGGGCTTTTCGGCCGACCTCGTCATGCAGTCGTTCTGCCACACCGCGGCTTATCCGAAGCCGGTGGACGTGAAGACCCACCATACCCTGCCGAATTTCATCAGCACCCGTGGCGGCATCGCGCTGCGCCCGGGTGACGGCGTGATCCACTCGTGGCTGAATCGCATGTTGCTGCCCGACACCGTGGGCACCGGCGGCGACTCGCACACGCGCTTCCCGATCGGTATCAGCTTCCCGGCCGGTTCGGGCCTGGTCGCGTTTGCCGCCGCCACCGGCACGATGCCGCTGGACATGCCGGAATCGGTGCTGGTCCGCTTCAAGGGCAAAATGCAGCCGGGTGTGACCCTGCGCGATCTGGTCAACGCGATTCCGCTCTACGCCATCAAGCAAGGCATGCTGACGGTGGCCAAGCAAGGCAAGAAGAACATCTTCTCGGGCCGGATTCTCGAAATCGAAGGCCTGCCCGAACTGAAGGTCGAGCAAGCGTTCGAATTGTCGGATGCTTCTGCAGAGCGCTCGGCCGCCGGTTGCACGGTCCACCTGAACAAGGAACCGATCATCGAATACCTCAACAGCAACGTCACGCTGCTGAAGTGGATGATCGCCGAGGGCTACCAGGACCCGCGCAGCCTGCAGCGCCGTATCAAGGCAATGGAACAGTGGCTGGCTGACCCGCAACTGCTGTCGCCGGATGCCGACGCCGAGTACGCAGCCGTGATCGAGATCGATCTCGCCGACATTCACGAGCCGATCGTGGCCTGCCCGAATGATCCGGACGACGTGAAGACGCTCTCGGACGTGGCCGGTGCGAAAATCGACGAAGTGTTCATCGGGTCGTGCATGACCAACATCGGTCACTTCCGTGCCGCATCGAAGCTGCTTGAAGGTAAGCGCGACATCCCCGTCAAGCTGTGGGTGGCCCCGCCGACCAAGATGGACCAGAAGCAGTTGACCGAGGAAGGCCACTACGGCGTCTTCGGTACAGCCGGCGCCCGTACCGAAATGCCGGGCTGCTCGCTGTGCATGGGCAACCAGGCTCAGGTGCGCGAAGGCGCGACGGTCATGTCGACCTCGACCCGTAACTTCCCGAACCGTCTGGGCAAGAACACGAACGTGTATCTCGGCTCGGCGGAACTGGCGGCGATTTGCTCGCGTCTGGGCAAGATCCCGAGCAAGGAAGAGTACATGGCAGACATGGGCGTGCTCACCGCCAACGGCGACAAGATCTACCAATACATGAACTTCGACCAGATCGAGGACTTCAAGGAAGTGGCCGACACCGTGCAGATGTAAGCGTGCTGTCGGGCTACGACGTGTTGTTCTGGGTCGTAGCGCTGCAGAGTGGCGCCGCAGGCTGAAAGGCCTGCGGCGCCATTTTTTTTTCGACGTCGGAGAGCGACCGAAACGGCCGACGCCTACTTTGAAATCTCGTCGAGCATGCGGCCGCCCGTTTCCATCGCGAAGGCGCCGACCACAATCGACCCGAGCACCGAGACGATGGCGAAATAGCCAAATACCGCTTCAATGCTCAGATACGTCAGCAGTCCGCCGATAATGACCGGACCGACCACCGACGAAAGCCTTGTGATGGCGGACGCAGCCCCGGCGCCGCTGGCGCGGATTCGGGTCGGATACACTTCGGGCGCATAGACATAGACTCCGCACTGGACGATCGCAATCATGGCAACGCTGATCGACGCCAGGACCAATACCTGTTCGGCGGGTACGCGCGCACCGCTGAAGGCGAGATAGAGCATCGGGACCGCCGCGCCGAGAAAGGCGATGGCGAAAGTCTTTCTGCGGCCGAGATAGTCGATCACGAATACGCCGATCACCGTGCCGATGAACGTCGCGATCATGCTCACCATTCCATAGCGCAATGCGACATTGAGCGGCAAGTGATAAACCGTCCGGTACAGCGACGGCAGCCAGACCAGAATGCCGTACGTCGTCAGACTCGCGCAGCAGGCCATCACCCACACCACCAACGTGCGCGCCGCAAAACCAGCCTTGAATAGCGCGCGAAACGACTCCTTCTTTCCGTCGGGTTGGGTTTCGACAATTTGCAAAGCGGGCAGGCGCGCATAGTCGGAAGCGGGCATGGATTGTTCGATGCGTTCGACGATCTGATTTGCTTCGGCAGCGCGTCCGTTGATCGCAAGCCAGCGCGGCGATTCAGGCGCGGTGCGCGGCAGGATCGCCGCAAGCACGATAGGCAGCGCGCCGACCACGAACATCGCCTGCCATCCATAGGTGGGAATCAGCCACATCGCGGCAATCGCGGCAATCAGATTGCCGACCGCAAACGTCGATTGAAGAATGAAAATCAACCGGCCGCGTGTTTTCGCGGGGCACAGTTCGTTCATGTAAGTGGCCGAGACGGGCGACTCGCCACCGAGCCCAATGCCCTGGAAGAACCGCAACGCGATAAATACCGCATAGCTGGGCGCATACGCCGATGCGAGACTGCCCAGCGCCAGAATCACGAGAATCCAGCGCAGCACGCGCAAGCGCCCAAAGCGTTCGGCGGCGGCGCTGAAAAACAGTGCGCCGATGGTCTGCCCGACATAGCCGCCCGAGACCAGCCAACCCGCGTCCGCGGGCGTCAAATGCCACAGGCCGATCAGCACCGGCATGACGAAAGCGATCGTCAACGCGTCGAACGCATCGGTCATGTGGACGAAGCCGATGACTCCCAGCACCCGTGTATGCCAGCGTGTGAGCGGCAAACGTTCGATTCTCGCCGAGATGGTCGCCGCGTCATGCAGACCGCTTGCGCGCGTGACGACGTCAGCGTCGTTCTGTTTCATTGTGCTTGAGATTTCCATCATGTCCTCGAAAGGGATACTGCGGGGAAGAACGCGGCTTTAGATGAAATTCAGGCCAGGTCGAGAGTCAGCGATTCGCTCTTCGCGCGGGAGACGCAGATCATCATTACCTTGCCGGCGGCTCGCTCGGATTGCGTCAGTACGGAATCGTGGTGGTCCGGGCAACCACTCAGCACGCGGGTTTCGCATGCGCCGCACAGTCCTTCGCGGCAGCTGTATTCGACATCGACGCCGGCTTCTAGCAACACGTCCAGCAGCGCTTTGCCCGCCGGTACGACGAGCTCTCTGCCGCTGCGCGCGAGCGTCACCGAGTAGCCCGGCTGCTGCGTATCGGCGACAGGAAGGCTCGCGGCAAAGCGCTCGATATGCACGTTGCGAATGCCGGCAACGGCGCAGCCCGCTTCGAACGCGCTCAGCATCGCGCCCGGTCCGCAACAGTAGGCGTGAACGCCAGCCGGTTGTTGCGCGAGGAATGCGGCGAGATCGAATGGGCGTCCGTCGTGTTCGTCGTCGAAATGCAGAAGCACGTCGCCGCGCAGCGCCGCCAGTTCGTCGAGAAACGCCGCTTGCGCACGAGTGCGCGCGCAATACACGAGACACGCGTTCTTGCGCGTCTGACGCAAACGGCGGTACATGCACAGCATCGGCGTGATGCCGATGCCGCCCGCAACCAGCACGGTCCCACTTGCCTGCTCATCGAGCGCGAAGTTGTTGCGCGGCTTGCCGATCTGGATCGTCGTGCCGCAACGCAATTGCTCATGCACGTAGCGCGAACCGCCGCGACTCTTTGCATCGTCCAGCACGCCGATTACATAGCGAGCGCTTTCGTCCGGCGAGTTGACGAGCGAATAGCTGCGCGTGATGCCGTTCGGCAAATGCAGATCGATATGCGCACCCGGTGTGAAAGGCGGAAACACGGTGCCTTCCACCGGTACGAGTTCGATACTCAGAACCCGCGCGGCTTCATGGCGGATCGTGCGAACCCGTGCACTGAGGCTCGCGCCAGGGCGCGCCGCGCCGCCGGCAACTGATTGTTCGTCCATGTGTTCATACTCTCGATAGATGACTGCGCCGCGCAATCAGGACGTCTCGGTTTCGCGCTCGTCTTTCTGACGCGCACCGTGCACCGAGAAAAAGCGCGCGCGATTGACCTTCTGTCCGATCGCCGCCTCATACGCTTCCCGAACTTCTTCGGGTTGTCCGTACTGTCCGATGAAATCGCGCAGATAGGCGCCGAGCAGCGGATGCGCGGCGAGCGCTTCGCGCGTCATGCCGTTCAGCATTTCGTCGCGGCACGCCGACGGCAAATAGACGTTGTGATTCGCGGCGCTGTCGGTAATCAAACCCTTCGGCGTCTTGCCCTCGGCCACCGCTTCGAGTTCCTCGAAGAAGCGCCGGCGCAACATCACAATGCCGCGATCGCTCGCGCCCAGCGTCTCTTTGGTGCGGTCGGTGATCGCGCCCTGGCCGACCCATGCGGCGAAGTCCTGGTTTGCCACGTGGCTCGTGATCCACTCGCCGTTTTCGTCGCGCACTGGCCCATACCACGAAGGAATGTGTTGCTGAACATAGGGCTCCTGTTCCTTCGGCACCTTGTTGAATACCCACAGCAGGCTCAACGTGTTTTCATCGTCGATAGGCACGCGCCATTCGAAATGGTGTCCAAGGTAAAAGCCGTTCGGCCACAGAGTCACGCGGCCCGTGGTCCACATCGGGTTCTCCTCGTTTTCGTGCGCGCGCAGACGTTTGTAGATGAAGCCGTAATCGAACTCTTCGTACAGCGTGCGCAAGTGCGTCGGCACGTGTTCGGACTGGCTGTCCTGTTGCCGCTCGGTCCAGTTGTTGTGCGTCCATTCGAAGTGGATCGGATCGATCGAATTCTCCTGGCACTGAAACCAGTTGCACGGAACCTCCGCCATCACGACCTGCGCGAAGCCATTCGTGTAGTTGAACGGCTCCCAGTCCGGCAATTCCGGCGCGGGCGCGGGGCCCATGTAGGCCCAGATCATGCCGGCCTTCGCGCGCACTTCGTACGCGGTGATCTTTGTCTTCTGACGCAGCCGCGCGTCGACGTCCACGATCTCTTCATACGGCTGGTGCGTGCATTGGCCGCTCGCATCGAATTCCCAGCCGTGATACGCGCAGCGCAAGCCGCATTGCTCGACGAAACCGAACGCGAGATCGGCGTTGCGATGCGGGCAACGGCGCTGCACGAGGCCGAACGTGCCGCTCAGGTCCTTGAAGAGCACGAGGTCCTCGCCGAACAACCGGATCGGTCGCACCGATTTCTGATCGAACTCGCTGACGCCCGCGACCGGGTGCCAGTAGCGGCGCAAGTAGTCACCCATCGGCGTGCCCGGACCCACCTGGGTGAGTAGATTGTTTTTTTCCTGACTCAACATGTCCTGTGTCCTCGAACGTTGGAAACGCGGCTTGGCGCATGAGCCATGCACTGCCGGCGATGTGTGAATTCTTCGCGACGGGCCCGGCGTTGCACAACCTCTCCAAAATCCAAAAAGGTTGCCGTTCGTCTCGCGTGCCTATCCGCTTGCCTGACGCCGAGGGGCGGGTTTTTCCTGGTCTTTCCCGCTTGCTGTCAAAAACAATCCGCCTCAGAATGACTGTTCATTTACGTTCTATATGTTCAATATTGAACATATAGAACGTCATAACGTGAGGATGGACATGCTGAAGATCGGGATCATCGGTGGCGGAATTGGCGGGCTGGCCGCGGCAATCGCATTGCGCAAGGCGGGGCATCAGGTCACCGTGTTTGAACAGGCGGAGCGCTTCGGGCGCGTCGGCGCGGACATCAACCTGACGCCCAACGCGGTGCGCGCGCTCGACGGACTCGGCGTCGGCGCGCAGTTGCGCGAGACGGCGGCGCGTCCGAGTGCGCGGATCAGCCGGATGTGGGACACCGGCGAGGAAACCTCGCGGCTGGCGATGTCGGACGAGGCAGAACGCAAATACGGCGCGCCGCAACTGACCATGCATCGCGCGGACGTGATGGCGGCGCTCGAGCAGGCGCTATTGCCCGGCGAACTTCACCTCGGCAAGCGCACGGAGACGTTCGGCGAAACCGGGAACAGTGCGACGGTCAGGCTCGCGGACGGCTCGACCCACGTATTCGACCTGCTGATCGGTGCGGACGGCATCCATTCGGGTGTGCGCAAGTTCCTGTTCGGCGACGAACGCCCGCAGTTCACCGGCATCGTGTCGTACCGCGCGGTCGTGCCGGCCGACCGGCTCTCGGGTGGCGATCTTGGCGCGTTCGTCAAATGGTGGGGGCCGACCGACGATCTGCAGATCGTCACATTCCCGCTGAACCGTGGCCGCGACGTGTTCATCTTCGCGACCACGTCGCAGGCCGACTGGACCCACGAATCGTGGACCACGCCCGGCGACCCGGACGCGTTGCGCGAGGCGTACGCGGCGTTTCATCCGGAAGCCCGCGCGTTGCTCGCCGCGTGTGACACCGTGCTCGCGTCGGCGTTGTATATTCGCGATCCGCTGCCGAAGTGGACCGGTCAACGTATGGCGCTGCTCGGCGACGCCTGCCATCCGATGATGCCGTTCATGGCGCAAGGCGCGGGCATGGCTATCGAAGATGCCGTAGTGCTCTCGCGCGCACTGAAGGACATCGGCCCGGACGGCCTCGGCGCGGCGCTGGCGCGCTATGCCGAGGCGCGTCAGTCGCGCACGGCGCAAATCCAGATCGGGTCGCGCGGCAATAATTGGCTCAAGGCCGGCGGCAACGCCGACTGGGTGTACGGCTACGATGCGTGGACCGTACCGCTGCCGGAACAGGCTCGCGAACTGGCGTAGCCGCTCACCACTGAACATGCCTCGATGACAGAGACACCCGACACCCCAAAGCCCGCCGACAATTCCGCTTCGCCGGTGGAACGCGCGTTCCGTTTGCTGCGGTTCATCGCCGAAGGTGGCTCGACCGCCAATCTGAGCGACGTGGCGCGACAGATCAACGTGAACCGCGTGACGGTGATGCGCCTGCTCGAGTCGCTCAAGGCCGCAGAGCTGATCGAGGCGAACCCGCAGGGTGGATCACATCGTCTCGGCATGCCGTTTCTGACGCTCGCGGCGAGCGCGCTCGGCGGCTCTGACCTGACGGCGCGAGCGCGCCAGATACTGCCCGGACTGGTGGAGAAAACCGGCCTGTCAGCGTATCTCGCGGTGCTCGAAGGACCTCGGATCGTCTATCTGCTCTGCGAGACGCCGGACATGCCACTCGTGAGCCGGATTCGCGTGGGTAGCCGGATTCCCGCACATCGCGCGACGCCTGGGCTCGCGATGCTCGCCGGCCTCGCGCCGGCGGCGCTCGACGCGCTCTACGCGAGCTATCCCGAAGACGAGGACCGGCCCGACTGGGACACACTGGCCGCAGCGCTCGACACCGTGCGCGCGAACGGCTGCGCCTGGAGTTTCTCCGGCCTCGAAGCGGGCATCGATTCGTGCGCGGCGGCGGTCAGGGACAGCCGGGGCATCGTGGTCGCGGCATTGAGCGTCGCGGGCCCGAACAGCGCTTTTTCCGCCGATGAGACGCTGCGCGCCACCGCCGAAGCCAGCGTGAAAGCCGCCGCAGACGCGCTCTCCCGTTCGAGTCTGTAGCCCTTGTTCCGTATGCGGATCAGGCTCCGCCATGGAGCCGTTGCTTAATTTCAAAACGAGACGATCGGATACTTTTTCGGGAGCCACGGTCCTTGGCGTGCTTTTTTGCGTCGCCAAGAATCCCCCCATCTGCTCGCCGGTTCGTGTCGAACCGCCGGCGGCCGATGCGCGATGTGCGGCCATAAGAACACACAGCTGTTCGAGTCGCGCATTTTCGGGGAGGCCGGTTGTCGTGACTGACTCCAAACCCACAATGATAAGCATTGCTGCATAAAAGGCTTGGTGAAAAATGAAGGTGACACGATCGGTTCTCTCCGCGACATGGCTCGCAGCAGTGACAGCATTCGCCAGCGGCGGCGCACAGGCGCAAAGCGGCGTGACGCTGTACGGCATTGTCGACACAGGCGTCCAGTACTACAACAAAGCAGCGAGCGGCGGTTCTGTCATCGGCATGCCTTCGCTAACGGGTGAAGTGCCGTCGCGCTTCGGACTGCGCGGCACCGAGGATCTCGGCGGCGGCTACAAGACGTTCTTCGTGCTCGAAAATGGCTTTGCGCTCAATAGCGGTGCGCTCAACTACGGCGGACGCCTGTTCGGGCGTCAGGCGAACGTCGGCGTCAGTTCTCCGTACGGCGCGTTGACGCTCGGCCGGCAGATGAACATGTCGATGTACGTGCTGTTGAACGCGGACGTGATCGGCCCGTCGATCCATTCCATGGCGAGCTTCGACAGCTATTTGCCGAACGCGCGCAGCGACAATGCAGCGGGTTACCTGGGCAAGTTCAACGGCTTTACCTTGGGTGGAACTTATAGCACCGGGCGTGACGCAGCGGGCCCCGCCGGTCCGTCCGCGACCAACTGCGCCGGCAATGTGGCGGGCGACCCGGTCGCATGCCGGCAATACACCGTGATGCTCGCGTACGACGCGCCGCAATTCGGCGCTGCCGCTTCATATGACGTGATGCGCGGCGGCACGGGCGCGTCCGCGCCACTGTCGAGCGCGGCGTACACCGATACGCGCACGATTGTGGATGCGTACGCGAAGTTCGGTTCCGCAAAAGTGGGCGGCGGCTGGATTCGCCGCAATACGTCGGCGGCTGCGCACAGCCAGTCCGATATTTATTTTCTCGGCGCTTCGTACTATGCGACACCGGCGTTATCATTTGATGCCCAGGCGCTGCGTTATTTGCTGCGCGAGACATCGGACTCCACGTTATTCGTTGGGCGCGTGAATTACCTGCTGTCGAAGCGCACCACGGTGTACACGTCGGTCGGCTACGTGACGAATAGCTCGCGCGGCGCGGCTGCCGTCGCCGCGGGCGGGTCGGTCGGCGCGGGGCAAAACCAGCTCGGCGTGATGGCCGGCATCCAGCAGCGTTTCTGAGCGCGCGGCGCTTCGCGAGGACCTGACCGCTGGATCCACCGCGCAGTCGGCATCACGGTGCGATCCACGGAGTATCACTATGGCAACAGATCTGCTGAGCGACATTCTTGCTGACCTGCGTGCGGACGCGGTCGTCACCGGGAGGTTCACGTTGAGTGCGCCGTGGGCGATCCGCAAACCCGCCGTGTCTGGCGCCGCATTTCGCATGTGCACCGGCAGTCCGTTTTATCTGATGGTCGAAGGCGAGCCACCGGTATACGTGAAACCGGGGGATTTCGTGTTGCTGCCGCATGGCAACGAACACATCATGGCATCGGCGCCCGACGAACCGCCGGTCCCGTTCGATTCGCTGATGGCCGACAAGGGCATTTATCCACGCTTCGATACGCCGCTCGAATTCACCGCGGGCGGCGGCGGCGCGACCAGCGAACTCTATACGGGCATCGTGGTCTATCGCGACATCATTCGCAGTCCGCTTTTCTCAGTGTTGCAGACGTTGATCCACGTGCGCGCGGACGATCCGGCCGTGGCGCCCTGGCTCGCCAGCACACTGCAAAGCTTCATTCAGGAATCGATGGCCTGCCAACCCGGCTGGGCGATCGCGGCCTCGAGGCTTTCGGACGTGCTGTTCGTTCAGTTGCTGCGCGCGCATCTGCAGTCGACCGCGAATCATTCCGGCTGGCTGCGCGGTCTAGCCGATCCTCAGATCGGACGCGCGGTGGCGCTGATTCATCGGGAGCCGTGTCGGGAATGGAGTGTCGCGGGGCTCGCGGCGGCGGCGGGCATGTCGCGCTCGCGCTTCAGCGCGCGTTTTATGGACGTGGTCGGCGACACGCCAATCGGCCATCTGACCGCCTATCGGATGTATCTCGCGAGCGGTGAATTGAAGCGAGGCAAACGCACGCTGATCGAGATCGCGGAAACGGTTGGCTATACCTCCGAGAAAGCGTTTGCGCGAGCATTTCATCGGTGGTCAGGGATGGCTCCGAGGCGTTACGCCCGCAGTGCGCACGCACTGAACGACATGGCCAGGCAAAATTGAGTCTCTTTCGCGTGACATGCGCTGGGAAGCGACGAACTTGAAGCAATCGAGTCATCCATTGCGAGCGTTTCGTCCATTCAGTGTGGCAAATACCCAGATACAATATGTTTCGCGTCGAGTTTGTATTTTTTGATTCTTTTGCCCAAGGGTGCAAATTTATTGCAAGAAAGGGCCGCCACGATGGATATCTCCAACAATGACCGCACATCTCGACGACTACGATCGGAAGCTGCTCACTGAGGTACAGAAGGATGCGCGGATTCCGCAGAATGAATTAGGTGCGCGCGTCAACCTGTCGACTGCGGCCGTCAACCGGCGTCTGAAGCGCTTGTGCGATGACAGCGTGATAGAACGCTACACCGCAGTGGTTGAACCGGCGGCCGTGGGCTATCCGTTGACGATTGTTGTGACGGTGGAGATCGAACGCGAGCAGATCGACCTGCTTGATTCAATGAAGCGAACGTTCGAGGCTTGTCCGCAAATCCAGCAGTGCTATTACATTGCCGGCGAATGGGATTTTGTGTTGGTACTTGTCGTGCGCAATATGGACCAGTACAACGATCTGACTCGACAACTGTTCTTCGGCAACAATAACGTAAAGCGCTTCAAGACGCTGGTGGTCATGGACCGCGTGAAGACCGGGCAGAATGTTCCGGTTCATGTCGAACCCTGAGATTCGCCTCCGGGCGAAGAGCAAAACTGTCTGCGGTTTTGCTGTCCACGTTGCCGGCACCGCCGCGCCCATAGATGGCGCGACGGCGCGAAAGTGAATCAGCCTCCACGTTTAAGCCAGGCGGCTTGCCTTGATAGAACCGACTCCGCCGTCTCGCCAACACACTCTTTGTAAACGGATGGCGCTGTGGCACCTTCGGTGCTGATGAGCAGCACGCGCGATTCGGCATTCAATCCGGCTTCGGCCTTCCAGGCGGGTTGTTGAAGCAGCGCAATAAGACCAGCGAGACCAGCGGCACCTGACTCGCCGACGAGAAGCGGTGCGTCGCAAGCGTTGCCGGTTGCGGCCACGCGCATCGCCTCTGTAGCGGCGGTGTCGCTCACAGTCATAAAATAATCCGCGCCTGCTTGCAGGATCTTCCATGCGATTGGCGATGCTTCTCCACAGGCTAGGCCCGCCATTAAGGAGTCGACCGATCCTGTGGCCTTTGTCACTCGACCGGCCGCCGCGCTTTGATACAAGCAGTCCGCCTGGTTCGGTTCGACCACAATAAAACGCGGGCGGTTGAGTTGGTGGAACTCCCAAAGATAACCGACGATGCCTGCCGCGAGACCGCCCACTCCCCCTTGCACGAACACATGGGTAAATGCGCATTCGTCGACGGTGGAGTCTGACTGCTCGATCACTTCTGCTGCGATGGCACTGTAGCCTTGCATCACGTCGCGCGGAATGTCCTCATATCCCTCGTAAGACGTATCCGACACCACGTTCCACCCGTTCTTCGTTGCCAGCCGGGCGGCCTCCTCGACCGACTCGTCGTAATTGCCGGAGGTACGAATGATCCGCGCGCCGAAACGGGCGATAGCCCGTTCGCGCTCCTCGTTCACGTTCGCGTGGATCACGATCACGCATTCACACCCAACGGCTTGTGCTGCTGCGGCCAGCGCCTTGCCGTGGTTGCCGTCAGTGGCGCTGATCACGGTGAAGTGTCCAAGCAGATCGCGGTGACGCCCTTCGAACAGATCCTTTGCGGTCAACCGGTGTTCGGGCCAACGACGCATGATCAACCGCACCAGCGCAATGGGAGCGCCAAGCGCCTTGAAGCTACCGAGAGGCGAGCGGGTGGATTCATCCTTGAGGCTGATCTGTGCGACGCCAAGCTGTTGGGCGAGCCCTGGCAGATTCCATAATCGCGTCCCGGCCATGTTGATGCTCTGCCAGTGCGAAAGCCACTCACGACTTTGCGCCGCCGACGCTATGTTCAATATGGCCTTCAGACCATCGGGATATGGCAAGTGCAGAACATTCTCGTTTGATGTGAACATTTAATGTCGATCCAGACAATAGTTGAGGCGGAGCAACTGATGAACCATTTATTTGCATTCAGGCGATAGGCGTCTGAACGTGGTGCGTAAATGGTAGTACGGGCAACCTTATCTTTTCGCGCAAAATGCCTGAACCTTTTGCAACGCCGTTGCAGATCATTAGCAGAATACGAGAATTCTTGCCGTTGACGCGAAGAGCCTCTTATGGCGCCAGGGGCGAATCCGATCCGGATGCACGGTGAGCCAACTGAGCATCTGACGCTGCGCAGTCGTGCTCGCGGTGGGTGCTCGAGGTCGAGGTCGTCAGCGTGACCTTGATTGCGGAATTGGCGAGGCTGCGCGCCGAATGAAAATTGTTGCGGAACGAGGCGTTATTTCGATAAAAATGCGCGAAATAAAGGCCGTTGCGCGTTTTGGATATCAATGCGCGTCGATATACTTTTTCTACGCCTTGCAACTCGACGAAGCCTTGGGGCGAATCAGTTCGATGCCGCGAGTGAGCAATGAATCAGACACGCGATCTTCTACCCATTTCAGGGTGATTCGTCTGCTCATAATGCTAATTGAAACATAAGGAATGCAAATAGAGAGGGTGGATTGCGGCGGTATAAACACGAACATGTCGCTGGTCTTCTGGCGCGAAGGTATAAGCAGGCGCGCTGCCCGGTGACGTTACTAAATGAAGAAGTTCGATGAACCAGTACGGGAGATTGATATGGACGCAGTGCTTCGCAAGTTGAGCCCCATGAGTGCCGCAACCCTTCTGTTTGCCACGATGGCGTCGACGGCGTCGGCCGATCAGGTTGTCAAGATAGGTCACTTCGCGCCGTTGACCGGCATGAGCGCTCACGTGGGAAAGGACGACGAGAACGGCGCTCGCCTTGCGATCGAAGAGATCAACGCAAAACATCTGGTCATTGACGGTCAGAAAGTCACGTTGGAGTTGGATGGGCAGGACGACGCGGCCGACCCAAAGACGGGGACAGTGGTTGCGCAGAAAATGGTTGATGACGGCGTGGTCGCTGTGGTCGGCAGCGATATGTCGAGTACGTCCATTCCCGCCGCCAAGATCTTCAGCGACGCAGGCATCGTGCAGATTTCGCCGGGCGCGACCAATCCGGACTACACGCTGCTCGGCTACAAGACCGCATTCCGTGTGGTCGGAACCGATGCACAGCAAGGACCGGCGCTAGCGAACTATGCCGTCAAGGTGCTGAAAGCGCGGACCGTAGCAATCGTGGATGATTCGACTTCCTATGGTCAGGGTCTCGCCAGTCAGTTCGAGAAGGGTGCGAAAGCACAAGGCGCGACGGTGCTTTCGCACGAGGCAACGAGTGACAAAGCAGTCGATTTTCGTTCCATCCTTACCCGAATCAAAGGCGAGCATCCTGATGTGATCATGTACGGTGGCGAGGATGCAACCGGTGGCCCGTTTGCGAAACAAGCCGCGCAACTCGGCATTCGCGCGCGGATTCTAGCCGGGGATGGCGTCTGCACGGAGTCGCTGGCGCAATTGGCCGGCACGGCAACCGATAACGTTGTCTGCTCCGAAGCAGGAATGGCACTCTCGAAGATGCCGGGTGGCGCAGCGTTTGTCGAAAAGTATAAGACGCGTTTCGCGCAACCCATTCAGATCTACGCGCCCTACGCTTACGACTCCGTGTACATCATCGTGGACGCAATGAAGCGGGCAAACTCGACCAACCCCGCGAAGATTTTGGCGGCAATGCCGTCGACCCACTACAAGGGCGTCATTGGCGAAACGGCTTTCGATTCAAAGGGTGACTTGCAACATGGCGTGATCTCGTTGTTCTACTACAAGAAGGGCGAGAAGACACTGATCGACGTTATGCAAATGTAGATCCAGAAGCGTTGGCAGGAGACCACGAAGGTTTCATTTTTCACTCATGCGAGAGCGGGCACCCGGGTATCTCCGAGAATTGCCCGCACTTGCTTTGTGTGAGGTCGGGTTCACACCCAGAGGCGGCAGTTCTCGAAATGTCGAGTTTGGTATAGCGTCTGTCGACCGTTCAACCGGGAAGGGGACTTGCAGCTGCGTGCAGCGCGTCCCATGAAGCTCATTCCGCTTTCCCCAGAACGATAAAAACGAAAAACGCCGAGTTACTCGGTGACGAGCGGGCCCGCGTGATACTGCTCATCAGTCACCGGCTCCATCCACTCGACGTTTTTGCCATCGAGCATTTCGGTGACCGCAAGATGCGACATTGCCGTTGTCGCAGCAGCGCCATGCCAGTGCCGCTTGCCGCACGAACACGAGACGACGTCTCCAGCGCGAATTTCAGTTCGCGAGCCGCCTTCGCACTGCGTCCAACCTACACCTGAAAGCACGACCAGCGTCTGCCCGAGCGGGTGCGTATGCCAGAAGGTGCGTGCGCCCGGCTCGAATGTGACGATGGCGCCGCCAAGGCGCGCCGGGGCATCGGCCTGGAAGAGGCTGTCGATACGAACGGCGCCGGTAAACCAGCTTTCAGGGCCTTTGATGGACGGCTTGGTGCCGTTACGGACGATGGTCTGAGCTTCCTGGGTCATGGTTCTGATCCTTTGACGTATTGGGGCGTGACCGCGATGCACGTGCGGCCAGGGAGCGCGATGACAGATAATTTAGTTCTTCAGCCGGCTCCCGACTAGGTGGCAAAATGAGCATACACTCATGCACAGGTGCATAAATGCCTACTCCGGACCTGAATGATCTGGTCGCGCTTCTAGCCGTGGCACGCGAGCGGAGTTTTACGCGCGCTGCCGCGCAACTAGGCGTATCGCAGTCATCTCTCAGTAGAACGGTGACTTCGCTTGAAACGAAGCTTGGAATGCTCCTGCTCAATCGCACGACTCGCAGTGTTTCCACGACAGAAGCCGGTCAACGCCTTCTCGACTCCGTTGCTCCGAAACTTGAAGAGATCGAAGCGGAGTTGCAGGCGGTCGCCGAACTTCGAGAACGACCGGTAGGGACGGTGCGGATCTCCGCGACAGACTACGCCGCGAACCAGTACATCTGGCCCAAGCTGCAAGGGTTGTTGCGCGAACATCGAGAGCTGCACATTGAACTGATCAACGACTACGGCCTGTCGGACATTGTCGCGGAGCGTTTTGACATAGGGGTGCGTTTGGGGGATCAGGTGGAGAAGGACATGATCGCTGTACGGATTGCGCCGGATGAAACGCTGGCGATAGTCGCGGCACCGGAATACCTTCGCGAAACGCCACCGCCGAGCGCACCGCACGAACTCACCACCCATAACTGCATCAATTTGAGGTTGCCCACGAGGGGCACGCTCATGCCGTGGGAGCTCAGAAAAGGCAGACGCCGGCTGGAGGTGAAAGTGAGCGGCCAGCTCGTTTTCAATAACTCGTACCAGATGCTGGACGCGGCTTTGAAGGGATTCGGAGTCGCTTACCTTCCAAAGGCGCTCGCGGAACCGAGTGTCCAGGCGGGACGACTTTGCTGGATTCTTGAAGACTGGTTTCCTACGTTGACTGGGCATCACGCGTACTATGCGACGCGGCGCCAGTCATCGCTTGCGGTTCGCCTGGTTATCGCGGCTTTGCGCGGCGGTTAGTGGATCGTAGCGCAACTGCACAACCACACCCGCGATAGCCTTCCTGCCTTCTGGCGCGAGCTATGCGGGAACAGGACGCTACCGTTGCCGTCTCAAGTCACTGTATTCGACGCGCGCCGACCGGCGCTGTATAGCCTCGATTCGAGAGAGGGTGTCAGAAAGCGCTAGCCGCCAGTCACAGGCGGGAAGAATGCAATTTCGCTGTCCTGGCGAATGACGAAGCTACCTGTAACCATTTCCTGATTGACGGCCACTCGTACTGGCTTTTCTTCATGAAGTGCCTCGGCGAACCGTGGACTACTTGCAATGAGCCGTTTGCGCAAGCTTTCAACGTTGATGTGCTGCGCGTCTATGTCGACAATTTCCTGCGCAACACCGAGTTGCTCGCGAATGCTCGCAAAATATTTGATGGTGAGTTTCATGTGTCTGTTCCGTTTTGCTTTAGCCCCAACGGAGCATGGCTTGCTCGTCGCGTGATTTCGCTTCGACCCACCGCGCCGTGCCGTCGCGCCGGACTTCCTTTTTCCAGAACGGCGCGTGCGTCTTCAGGAAATCCATGATGAATTCGCACGCCTCGAAAGCAGCCGCGCGATGCGGCGCGGCCACGGCAACCAGGACGACTGGATGACCGAGTGCCACGCGTCCGACCCGATGCACGATCTTGACCGCGTCGAGCACCCAGCGCGCGGAAGCCTCTTCCACGATGCTCCAGAGCGAATGCTCGGTCATGCCGGGATAATGTTCGAGTTCCAGCGCGACGATATCGTCACCGTCGCCGCTATTGCGCACAATGCCGACGAAATCCACGATCGCTCCGACTCTCGGATTACGCATGATCGGCGTGACTTCGGCGAAAGCATCGATAGGCGACTGCTGGACCCGAACTTCGAAACCCGCGGGTATGGAGCCGTCGGGCAACGGGCCTGATGCGCCGCCTTCGGCGCCAGCAGGTAATTCAATGTCGAGCTTTGCGTTCTGGACTGAATGGGGTGTCGTCATGTCCTGTCCTTGATGGTTTCCTCGTGAGACCGGAAACAGCTCAGCCGCCGACCAGCGACATGCGCACTGTCGGATAGCTTTTTCCCGTTCCTGTTCGACGTCGGTCGGCGTGCAATTCCGAGTAACGGTCGTCGCGTGCCTGCCAGTGTGAATGGAGCTCGTCAATCAGGCGTGCTGTCGGCACCGCATCGCCTAGCCAAGGTTTTAGATCGGCGCCCTGCGTGGCAAAGAGGCAGGTGTAGAGATGTCCGTCCGCAGAGACGCGCGCGCGAGAGCATTCCCCACAAAACGGTTCTGACATGCTGGCGATAAAGCCGACCTCGCCCGTGCCGTCCGCATGGCGATAGCTTACCGACGTGGCCGCGTTGTTTGCCCTATCGTTCGCTACGAGGGGATATTCGCTTTCGACGATCGCGCGGATCTCTCGCGCGGTGAGCACGGTCGACTTCGACCAGCCGGTTGCGCCGCCAACGTCCATGTACTCAATGAAACGCACGGCGGTATCGGTCCCTCTGAAGTGGCGGACAAGCGGGAGAATCTGACAGTCATTTACGCCGCGCTCAATAACGGCATTCACCTTGACAGGCGCGAGGCCCACCGCATGCGCTTGCTCGATACCGTCGAGAATGCGTGCCACAGGAATGTCGACATCGCTCATACGGCGGAAGACCGGATCGTCCAGCGCATCGAGGCTGACCGTGACGCGGCGCAGACCGGCGTCGCGCAATGCGCGCGCACGCGCGGCGAGCAGCGAACCGTTCGTCGTCAGCGCAATGTCGAGCGGTTGACCGCTCAGGCTCGTCAGCGAGGCAAGCCGTTCGATGAACGATTCGAGCCCGCGGCGCAGAAGAGGCTCTCCACCCGTGATACGGACCTTCTCGACGCCGAGCGCCACGAACGCCCGAACGATCTTCATCATCTGATCGAACGAAAGCCGCTCCGACGCGCGCAGGAAACGATAATCGGCGCCAAAGACTTCGCGCGGCATGCAATAGGCGCAGCGGAAGTTGCATTGGTCGATAACGGATAGACGGAGATCGCGCAGCGGCCGGCCGAGCCGATCCGTGACGGATGCAGCGGCGCCTGATAGGGTGTGCCCGGGCGATTCGAGGTAGGCGATGACGGCTTGAGCGGTAGCGTTCACGATCGTGGAATAAGCAGCAGCAAGCGGAAAAAGTAGGGGCCTTGGCCCTTTCCTGCTCGACGCCCAGCGGACTGGGCGATGTCGCAGGCACGTGCTTAGGATAGAGCGCTGCACGGACGCACCGGATGCACAGTCAGCGCCTGAAGGTTGCAGTACAGTTGCGCGAAATCGCTTTGCGGGGTGGCGCCTTCAGACTAGCCATTGGGCGAAGTCGTAGTACGGCACGGTTGCGTGCCGTGCGATGGACTGGCCGCGCGCCAGCTGACTCAACCCACTGGCGTCGGCCAGCGTAAGCAGATTTCCGGCGCCTTGTTCGGCGGCAACGCGGAGCACAGACCCCTGTCCTGACGATGTATCGAGGCGAACGCGCAGGAAGCGCTCACGCGCCTCGTCTGGCCTCGCGTCGAAATCGATCGGCAAACGCGTTACCGGCGGCAGACATTCGGCTCGCCATTGCAGGCGTCGGATCAGCGGCGTCGCGAGGAGCGCAAACGTGGTGAACACTGCGCCCGGATTGCCCGGCAGAAGCACCACGGGCGTAGTGCCGTAACGCGCGAGCGAGATTGGCTTGCCGGGCTTCATGCTCACGCCGCTGACCACGAACGATACGCCGAGCGAAGTCAACGCAGGGCGCACCAGATCTCGCTCTCCGACTGAAGCGCCACCGGTCGTCAAAATCAGGTCGCATGCGTCGTGCAACTCGCTCAGAAGTTGCGTGAGTGCCCCTTCGTTGTCTTTTGCATGCACCACACGCGTGACGGACGCACCCAGGCCGGCTACGAGCGCCGCCAACATCGGCCCGTTGCTGTTATAGATTTGCGTTGCGCCACGACTTCCGCCAATCGGCGCCAGTTCATCGCCGGTTGTCAGAATACCGACCTTCAGCATGGGATGAACGTCGAGCGTGGCGATCCCTTGTGACGCAATCAGTCCGATATGGGCTGCCTGAAGACGCGTGCCGGCATTAACGAGCGTTTCGCCCATGCGCAATTCTTCGCCTCTACGACGGATATGCGTACCCGGCCGAACCGGCGTTTCGAACATCACGCATTCGCCGGTCTCGCGCGCGTCTTCCTGTATCACGACAGTATCCGCGCCGGATGGAATCATGCTGCCCGTAAAGATACGGGTCGCGCAGCCAGGTTCGAGCGGAAAGGGTTCATCCCCGGCATAGCAGCGCTGCTGGATAGGTAATGCCACGCCTGGAGCCGCGTCGGCGTAGCGGATCGCATAACCATCCATTGCGCTCTGATTGGCGGGCGGCTGATCGAACGTTGCCTGAATCGGCGTGGCCAGCACGCGGCCTATTGCGTCACCTAGCGGAACGCGCACAGGCGCACCGGCAGATTCGAAGGTTTGAATGAAGCGCTGCTGGGCTTCATTGAAGCTAATCAATTCGGTCATGTCGTGGTGTGCCGACGTAGCGGCCCTGGAGGGCTTCGAGAACGCACTGCTCACTATCGGTGCTGAACATTCGCGTGCCGCAAGGCGATGCGTCTTTTGAAGCGTGCCATTTTCTATAAAGTTGCCGGAGAAACTGATTCGAATGTGCACATACTCTGGCGGCTGCCACACTGCAAAGAAGCATTCCGCATCGTTGTAGACGCGGAATGCCATAATTGCCGCCGGAATGACAGCTAAGGTGTCAGTGCTTGACCGCCACTACTTTTCCGCGGAAGAGGTGATACTGGTAGAGGTTGTAGCCAATCATGATCGGAAACACGATGCCGATCCCGAACAGCATGAATGTGAGCGTCGCGCTGTCTGACGCTGCGGCTGCAACAGTCAGTTGACCAGGCACGATATACGGGAACATGCTGATCGCCAGCCCGGCAAACGAAAACACGAACAGCAGCGTTGCGCCGAAGAACGGGCCATGTTCGCCGCGCAGGTGAACGGAGTAGAGCACATAGATGAAGGCGAGTACGGCGAGTACGGCGAGCGCGATCAGCAAATGAAACACGCCGTGTTCCTGCCAGCGGGTGATGCCGACCGGGCTCAGTTTCAGCGTGGCAAACGACACCACGAGCGCCGCGACGGCTGTGGTGAAGACGGCGACAATCGCTTGACGGCGTGACGAGCTTTCTATCGCGCCGGTGGTCTTCTTCACAAGCCAGGTTGCGCCGAGCAGGCAGTAACCGGACACCACGCCCAATGCCGTGATGGCCACGAAGCCGGTATTTGCCAGACCCGGCACGAAACCCGTCAGAATCTTGCCGAGCACGATGCCCTGCGACACCGCGGCAAGCAGGCTGCCGAGACCGAACACGCGGTCCCATGCGGTCTTGCTGGTGTGTGCCGCGTGGCGAAATTCAATGGCGGCGCCGCGCATGATGAAGCTTGCGATCAGAACCATGACGGGCACATAGAGATCCGACAGGATCATCGCGTAAGCCTGCGGAAACGCGCCGAACAGCGCACCGCCGAGCGCGACGAGCCAGGTTTCGTTGGCGTCCCACACGTGGCCGATGGACTGGATCATCAGATCACGGTCGGCTTCGCGAGGGCGCAGCAACGTGAGAATGCCGACGCCGAGATCGAAGCCGTCGGTGACGACGTATAGCACGAGCATCAGGCCAATGAGCCCGAACCACGCGTGGTTCAACAGGTCCTGAGTTGATGCGGGGGTCATGTTGACTTCCTTGGAATGAGTACAAATCGGGGAGTGCGGCGCTTAGTAGTCGACCGCGTGCGAAGCCGTATGGCGAGCCGGCTCGACCGGCGGCATCAGCGAAAGATCGGGACCACGGCGCAGCCAGCGGCGCGCAAACACGAAGAACGATGTGATCAATACGACGAAGAACGTCAGGAACATGATCATGCTGCCCGTAATTGCGCCGGCCGGAATCGCCGATGCAGCGTGGTCGGTGCGCAGCAGGCCGTACACGACCCACGGTTGGCGTCCCACTTCACGCACGATCCAGCCGCATTCCACAGCGATATACGGCAGCGGGATCGCCAGCACCCAGGCGAGGAGCAACTTGCGTTGCGCGAGCAATGCGTCGAGCCGGCCGCGCGCTTTGCGCAGCGCGTGGAGAGTCCAGAAGGCGAGCAGCATGAACAGGAAACCGACGCCGGCCATCACGCGGAACGCGTAATAGAGCAGCGGCAGCATAGGCGGTTGATCCGCGCGGGGGATGTCGCGCATGCCCGTCACCTTGCCGTGCAGGCTATGGGTGCCCAGAATGCTCAGCATGCCCGGCACTTCCAGCGACCAGTCGTTATCCTGCTTCGCGGCATTGGGCCAGGCGAGGAGCGACCAGCTTGCGCCAGTACCCGGAGCGTTGGTTTCCCAATGACCTTCGATTGCCGCGCCTTTGGCCGGCTGGGTCTCGAACACATCCACACCGCTCGAGTCGCCGAGCCAGATCTGTACGGGGGCAACGAAGGCGAGGATCAGCAAGGCGAGCTTGAACGAGCGCACGAAAAATTCGGGGTTGCGGCGCTTGAGCAGGTAGTACGCCGAGATGCCCGCGATCACCACCAGACCCGTTTCCAGCGCGGCAAACCACATGTGCGAAACGCCCCAGGCCATGTCGGGATTGAAGATGGCCTTGACGTAGTCGGTGACCATGAGTTTGCCATCCACCAGCGCCACGCCGGTCGGCGTCTGCAGCCACGAGTTGGCGACCATGATCCAGAACGCCGAGATCGACGAACCGAGCGCGACCATCCCGGTGGCGAACAGGTGAACGCCCTTCGGCACGCGGTCCCAGCCGAGCATCATGATGCCCACGAAGCCGGCCTCCAGCATGAAGGCCATAGCGCCTTCAAAGCCGAGAATGTTGCCGAAGAACTGGCCGGTGTACTGCGAAAACGGCCCCCAGTTCGTGCCGAACTGGAACTCCATCGGAATGCCGCTCACCACGCCGACGGCGAAGTTGAGGATGAGCAGCTTGCTCCAGAACCGCGCGTGGCGGTACCAGACCACGTCGCTCGTCTTGACCCAAAGCGTTTCGACGACAAGCAGAAAAGCGGACAGGCTGATCGTGAGGATCGGCCAGAGTATGTGGAAAATCGCGGTCATGGCAAATTGACCGCGCGCCAGATTCAAGGCTTCGACAGACATGGTGATCACCAGGCAGGGTTTGAAAACGGTCGGGCGCCCGCTAGGGGCGCGTTCCGGCTGGTTGGGAAATAATCAGAATGCGGGCAGCGCCAGTGGCTCGGAGGAGCGGTGCAGCAACACCGGAATCGACTTCGAGGTCGGCGTATTGCAGACGTCGCCCACGCTCGCGAGCGGCACGAGCGGGTTCGTTTCGGGGTAATAGGCGCCAATGCAGCCACGGGGAATGTCGTACTCGACAAGGCGGAAGTGATCCGCGCGACGCTCGATCCCATCGTCCCACACGGTGGTCATGTCGACCCAGTCGCCGTCCTTGAAGCCGAGCATGGCGATGTCGGCGGGGTTGATGAACACGACGCGGCGTTGACCGAACACGCCGCGATAGCGGTCGTCGAGCGCATAGATGGTGGTGTTGTACTGGTCGTGGGACCGTGTGGTCATCAGCGTCATCAGGCGCTCGCCATGCTGCGCCTTGGCGCGCACGATCGGCGTGTCCTGTTGCACCGCGTGCACCATGAAGTTAGCCTTACCTGTCTCGGTCTTCCAGTCGCGTTCGCGCGAGGCGACACGCAAATGAAAGCCGCCAGGGCGCTTGATGCGTTCGTTGTAGTCGTCGAAACCTTCGATCGTCTGTTCGATGGCGTCGCGGATCTTCGCGTAGTCGCGTGCGTAGGCGAGCCAGTCCACCTTGCCGTCGCCGAGCGTGGCGTGCGCAATGTTCGCCACGATGGCTGTTTCCGACATCAGGTTCGGCGAGGCTGGCTTGCTCATGCCGTACGAGATATGCACCATGCTCATCGAGTCCTCGACCGTGATGCCTTGCGCGATACCGTTCTGCGCGTCGATCTCGGTGCGGCCGAGCGTCGGCAGGATCAGCGCCTCCTGGCCGTGCACCAGGTGGCTGCGGTTAAGCTTGGTGGTGATGTGAAGGGTCAGCTTGCACGAGCGGAGTGCATCGAAAGTGCGCAACGTATCGGGAGTCGCCATGGCGAAGTTGCCGCCGAGGCCCATGAACACCTTCACTTTCCCCTCGATCATGTGGTGCACCGTTTCGACGACATCGAGGCCGTGTTCGCGCGGCGGCTCGAAGTCGAACACCTTGCCGAGCTGATCGAGAAACGCCTGCGAGGGCTGCTCCTCGATTCCCACGGTGCGGTTTCCCTGCACATTCGAGTGGCCGCGCACGGGGCACAGACCGGCGCCTTCGCGCCCAATATTGCCGCGCATCAACAGCAGGTTGGAAAGCATGTGCACGGTTTGAACCGAGTGCTTGTGCTGGGTGATGCCCATGCCCCAGGTGGCGATCACGCGCTTGCCGTTCGCATAGATGCGCGTGAGTCCTTCTATGTCCTCGCGCGCCACGCCGGACTCCGCCTCCAGAAGACTCCAGCTTTCGTTGCGCAAATCATCGGCGAAGGCGCTGAAGCCGAGCGTGTGCTGGTTGATGAAGTCGAGATCGAGCAGCCGCTCCGTGCCGTTCTCGAGCGCCTCGTCGTCGAGTTCGATGAGATGCTTGGCGACACCCTTGATGAGCGCGAAGTCGCCGCCCAGTTTTGGCTGAATGAACGTCGAAGCGATTTTCGTGCTGCCGAACGTGATCATTTCGACCGGATGCTGCGGACTGGTGAAACGTTCGAGACCGCGTTCGCGCAGCGGATTCACCGAGACGATCGTCGCGCCGCGGCGGGCCGCCTCGCGCAGTTCGCCCAGCATGCGCGGATGGTTGGTCGCCGGGTTCTGCCCGAAGATGATGATGGTGTCCGCGAGTTCGAAATCCTCCAGCGTCACCGTGCCCTTGCCGACACCCACGGTGGCCGGCAGGCCGCGGCTGGTCGCTTCGTGGCACATGTTCGAGCAGTCGGGGAAATTGTTCGTGCCGTACATGCGTACGAACAGCTGGTAGAGGAACGCCGCTTCGTTGCTGGCGCGACCCGAGGTGTAGAACGCGGCTTCGTCGGGCGAATCGAGCTGGTTGAGGTGCTTCGCGACTAGCGCGAAGGCATCGTCCCAGGCAATGGGCTTGTAGCGGTCGGTCACGGCGTCGTAGACCATCGGGTCGGTCAGGCGGCCGTGCTGTTCAAGTTCGTAGTCTGTCTGCTTCATCAGCGACTCGACGGTATTCGCCTCGAAGAAGGCCGGCGTCACGCGCTTGGTGGTGGCTTCGGCGGCGACGGCCTTCACGCCGTTTTCACAAAATTCGAATGTCGACGCGTGCTCACGATCTGGCCATGCGCAACCCGGACAGTCGAAGCCGTCCGGTTGATTCTGCTTGAACAGCGCCCGATAGTTGCCGCCCGAGACGCGCTCCTTGATGAGATTGATGGCGACGTATTTCAAGGCACCCCAGCCCGCGGCGGGGTGGTGATATGCCTCGATTTTGCCCTTCGGCTTCGCTTTGTCCATGACCCTTGGCTCCGTTGACGTTGCGCGGCCGCCCGGTCTGTTCCGGACGGTGTGACGCTGTGCTTGGTTATGCGCAAGAGTAAAAGCTATGGGGTGTCGCCATGACACACAGAATTCGCGTGCTGCTTAGAGTACAGTTTCGCTACGCGCAGTACAGTTGGCCGGCATCGGTGTGCTGCGCGGACATTTGGGGAGAAAAAATTGACACTCTACGAAAAACTTGCGGACGACATCGAAACAGTGATCCGCAACGGTGTCTATCGGCCAGGTGACCGTGTTCCGTCGGTTCGGCAGGCAAGTCAGCAACACCGCATCAGTATCACAACGGTCATTCGCGCCTATCTGCTACTGGAAAGCCGGGGTGTGTTGGAGAGCCGTCCACAGTCCGGCTATTTCGTGAGCCTGCGCATGGCCGAAGGTAATCGTCACGCGGGCGAACTGCGGCCGAGCCGGCCAATCGCAGTCTCGGCCACCGTCGATATAAGCCGGCTCGTGCTCTCCACTTTGCGGTCGATCAGCGCCGACGACGCTGTGCCGCTCGGCTCGCCGTATCCCGATCCACAGCTTTTCCCGTATGAAAAGCTCAACCGCTATGCGTCAGCCGTGGGTCGCAACAAGGCGCTCTGGGGCGTGACGAATGCGTTGCCGCCGGGCCGGCCTGAACTCGTGCGACAGATCGCGCGGCGTCACCTGGAAAACGGAATGTCGGTGGATCCTAATGAGATCATCGTCACCGTGGGCGCCACGGAGGCGATCAACCTGTGCCTGCAGGCGGTTGCGAAACCGGGTGATGTGATCGCCGTCGAATCACCGACGTTCTACGCCATGCTGCACGCAATTGAGCGTTCGGGTATGCGAGCCATCGAGGTGGCGACGCATCCGGAATACGGCATGGACATCGACGCGCTCGCAAAGATCATTCAATCCGAGTCTATCGCCGCGTGCATGGTGATGCCGAACTTCCAGAATCCGCTGGGTTTCCAGATGCCCGATGAGCGTAAGCGCGAACTCGTCGAACTGCTCGCCAAGGCGCAGATTCCGGTGATTGAAAACGGCGTTTATAACGAACTGTATTTTGGGGACTCGCATCCCACCACGCTGAAATCGTATGATAAGAATGGCATGGTGCTGCACTGCGGTTCTTTTTCCAAGAGCCTTACGGCCGCCTACCGGATCGGCTGGGCGCTGCCCGGACGCTATCGCGATCAAGTTGAGAAGTTGAAGTTTCTCAACACGCTGACAACATCCCTCATTCCCCAACTGGCCATTGCGGAGTTTCTCGAACGCGACGGTTACGAGCACCATTTAAGGCGTCTTCGCAAGAGCTACGCGCAGCAGGCCAATCTGATGAAGGCGATGGTCACGCGGTTCTTCCCGGCTGGCACACGTATGTCGAGTCCGGCGGGTGGCTATGTGCTATGGATTGAACTGCCGGCCAAGGTCGATTCGATGAAGCTCTATCAGATGGCGCTGGATCGAGGCATTACGATTGGCCCCGGATGCATGTTCTCAATCTCACCAGACAACTACCAGAACTATATCCGGCTCAACTACAGCAGCCCGTGGTCGAGCGAACTCGAGCAGGCGATCATCACTGTCGGCAAGCTGGCGGCAACGTGTGCCCGCTGATCCTGACGCGGACCATGGCAGTTTGCATCTCTGCGCGGATTTGTCCGTAATGCCGGGCAATAGGGATTGAAAAAACAGGTGGTTCGAGCGCGGTTCATGCGGCCTGTTTGTCTTTGGCCACGCTGTCGTCAGCAAGGTACTCGACGAAGCCGTCGCCTCGGCAAAAGCTCAGTAGGCGGATTCCCGCCTGCTGTGCGATCGAAATTGCAAGCGATGTTGGTGCGGAGATCGTCGCAAGCGTATGAATCTGCATGCGGGCGGCCTTGCGCACCAGTTCGTAGCTCGCGCGGCTCGAAAGAAACACGAATCCCGACCACGAGTCGATGTGCTCACGCGCGAGCAGGCCGATGAGTTTGTCTAGCGCATTGTGACGACCGACGTCCTCGAAAACATGGAGCACCTCGCCGCTCGTGCCGCACCACGCCGCCGCGTGGATGCCGCCGGTCTCACGCATGAGCCGCTGATGCACGGGCAACTCGCGGGCCGCGCGTTCGATAGCGTCGTTGCTTATGCGCACGGCTGTTTCGGGTAACCATCATCACCGCATGGGAAATGCCGTTGAAGACAAGCGCGACAGGCAGCTCTTCCACCACTTGATCGACTGTCGTGCTCGATTCGCCGCGCTTGTGACGCACAATGTTGCGAACCACGCTGCCGTTGCTCTCCTTGGCGTCTGAACAAGACATCATAAGATCCTCACCGTGGGGTCAGGTAAGTTGAAAAAATTGGCCGGGCTGCGTCGCCGGCGGCAACTCTTCGTTGCACAACTCGAGTACGGATCGCTCGATATTGCGGGTCATCGCGTCGAGCGCGAGATTGTTCGGCGCGAGCCCGAACGGGTCAGAAATCTCGCTGGCAATCGCCTCCAGTGCCAGCAACGTATAGGAGACGAACACACAAACAAGCGGGGTGGCAAATCCGATCGAGTCGATCAGACCGAATGGGAGAAGCGCACAATATGCGTACACGGTCCGATGCAGAAGCACACCATAAGCGAAAGGAATCGGCGTCGCGAGGATGCGCTCGCAACCGCCGACAGCTGCGCCGAGTTCGTTCAGTTGATGATCCATCATCCAGAGCTGGGTGTCGGATAGCACGCGGTTGCGATTCAGTGCGGCCAGATGATGGCGCAATTCGTCGAGCAGCGCGATCGGCTTGAAGACACGTGGGGCTAACGCGGCCGCACGGCCGGGCCCGAGCAGCCGGACGAGATCGGCAGAGCCGTCCGAGCGGCGTAGCTGGTGTTTCACGGCGTACGCATACGCGATGAGCAACCGTGGCAGATGGCGGCTCTCGAACGGCGCAGCGGTAGGAGAGGGCATGTAACTGCGGAACTGCGAAATGATTGCACGCGCTCCAATCAACATATTGCCCCAGAGTCGGCGCGCCTCCCAATAGCGCTCATAGCTTGCGTTGTTCCGAAACGCGAGAAAGATCGTCAAGGCAACACCGCACAGTGTGAACGGCGTGGTATTTAAGGGGATTTTTTCGCCGAGAATGCGGCCGTGCGTGACCATGGCGAGCAGGCTTATCAGCGTCATGAAGACTAGTTGCGGAATGATTGCCTTCAGTACGGACCCATGCCAGACGAACAGCATGCGGAACCAGTTGGGCGCGGGGCGAATGATCATGGAGAGTCGCTGTCAAACGGCTATAGGAAAGCGCATTTGAGTTTTCAAGGGTAAATGTGCGGAGACGCGATATGCGCTGTATCTCACATCGGCTTCCACTCAAGGCGCGAATCCAAAGGTTACGCGTACTTGCGGCCCTGACATACGCACACTTCGTCGTCGCGACTCAGAGTACAGTTTGAGCGGATTGAGTAACTGCACACGCTGTCGATTGGGGGCGATTTTTACGCCACACGGTGCGAGGTTGATGGTCGCGTATAGCGGGCCTTATCACGCGAACCGGTGCATAAGGCTCGCATTTGCCACGCTCAGGTCAGGTGGTAAAGGCGAATCGGAGTGACTGCGTCCGGTAATGGTCGTCCACACAACTCGAGAATAGAGCGTTCGATATTGCGGGACATGGCATCGAGGGCGAGCGCGTTGGGCGCGACGGTAAACGGCTCGGCCACTTCACTGGCGATCGCTTCGAGCGCGATCAGTGTGTAGGAGATGAAAACGCACAGCAGAGGCGTGAAAAATTCAGTCGAATCGACCAACCCAAACGGCAACATGATGCAGTAAGCGTAGACCGTTCGGTGTAGCAGAACACTATACGAAAACGGGATTGGCGTGGAGGCGATGCGCTCGCAGCCTCCGACGGCTGCGCCTAATTCGTTGATCTGTGCATCCAGCATCCAGAGCGTTGTCTCACCTATTCGTGCGTGCTGTTTTGCTTGCGCGAGTTCGCGGCGAATTTCATTTAGAAGCGCCGTGGGTTTGTACTGCTTCACGCGTAACAGCTCGGCCTGGTCTCGACCGAGCAAGCGCACGAGATCCGGCATCGGATCGGTGTTCCGTAACTCATGCTTGAGCGCGTAGATGAAGGCGATCATCGTCTGGGCGATCTGAAACTTGTTCGCTTGCTCCGGAACGTAGCAGAGTATTTGTGAGGTCAGCGCTCGCGTGGAGATGAGCAAACTACCCCATAAATGACGTGCTTCATTGAACCGCCCGTAGCTCGCGTTGTTGCGGAACGCGAGGAAGATAGCAAGGGCGAGGCCGAACAACGTGAAAGGGGCGGTGTTGAGCGGAATCTTTTCCCCAAAGATCCGCCCCTGTGTAAAGACCGCCAGCGTGCTGACGGCCGCCATGAAGACCAGCTGAGGGATAATCGATTGAAGAACAGAACCGTTCCACACAAACAGCAGGCGGAGCCAGTTTTCACTTGGCCTTACGATCATGATGTGCTCTTGTTATGTGCCGAATGGCGCATCCAGATATCAGGCGACCGCGCGAGGCGCCATCCCAATGGTATGAATGCCGCTCAGCCCCGCGGAAGGCGACCGCCTGCTTGCGTGCTGCGAATCAGTGGTAGCCCGGGTCTCCTTCACGTACCTTCCCACGGAACACGCGATATTGCATGGCGTTATAGACGAGGATGATCGGCAGCACGATGACGGTGCCGATGAGCGCAAAGAGCTGGCTGGAGTGACTCGACGAAGCTTCCCAGATCGTCAGCGATGGCGGAATGATGTACGGCCAGATACTGATCACGAGGCCGGTGTAGCCGAGAAAACAGATGGCTAGCGTGAGAAGGAATGGCATTGCCTCGTGTTGTAGCCGCACCGAGCGGAGGATGCCCCAGACGCAGAGAACGACCAGTATCGGCACGGGCAGAAACCATCCAAGCTGGCCGCTTCCAAACCAGCGTTTTTCTACCGCGGGCAATCCGATCACGGTCCACAGGCTGACGATTCCAATGGTTGCCAGCAGCACGAGGACGAGAGGCCGCATCAATTCCCGCATCTTGCGCTGCAATTCGCCGTCCGTCTTGAGGATGAGCCAGCCACACCCTAGCGTCGCGTAGGTCATCAATACGCCTATGCCACAGAACAGGCTGAAAGGTGAGAGCCAGTCGAACGGATCGCCGACGAAGCGGGAGTCGACAATCTTGATGCCCTGTAGCAGCGAGCCTAGCGTGATGCCCTGGCAGAGCGCCGCGAGCGCCGAGCCACCGATAAATGCGAGATCCCATGCGTGCTGCGTGCGCTTGGCCTTGGAGCGAAGTTCGAACGCCGCGCCACGAAAAATCAGACCCACCACCATCAGGATCAGCGGCATATAGTTGGCAGGTAGGAGCGTGGAGTAGACAACGGGAAAAGCACCGTAGAGCCCGGCTCCGCCCAACACCAGAAACGTTTCATTGCCGTCCCAAACCGGGGCGACCGTATTGAGCATGACGTGACGCTCGCCTTTGTCTTCAAAGAATGGAAACAGCAAGCCGATGCCCAGATCGAAGCCGTCGAGCATCACATAGATAAAAACGCCGAGTCCAATAATGAACGCCCAGACAACAGGAAGATCGATTTGCATGACGTTATTCTCCTTCCAGCGCGTCCATGGCACGATTGTGCAGTTCGGGATACTTCAACGACTCGCGTGTTTCGAGGCCTGCAGAAGGACCTGCCTTCATCATCTTCAGCATGTAATAGACGCCGGTGCCGAACACAAGGAAATAGACGATGACCAATATCAACAAGGTGACGCCTGCTTGCTGGCTGCCGATTGGCGACACGGAGTCCACGGTGCGCACCACGCCATAAACTGTCCAAGGCTGTCGGCCAACTTCCGTCGTAATCCACCCGGCCAGCAGCGCCACGATGCCGGATGGCCCCATGCACAACACAAACCATTGATACCAACGGGTTTCATAGAGCCGGCCATTGCGCCTTAGCAGCAGGCCGACCACGGCGGTCAATAACATCAACATGCCTAGACCGGCCATGATGCGGAACGTCCAGAACAGGATGGGAGAATATGGGCGGTCCTCTGGCGGAAACTCTTTCATTCCGCGAATCTCTCCATCCCAACTGTGCGTCAGGATCAGGCTGCCGAGATGAGGCACCTGGATCGCGTATCGTGTGACCTCCGCGTTCATATCGGGCAGGCCGACCAGGTTCAGGGCGGTGCCACCATGCTCGGTTTCCCACAGGCCTTCGATCGCCGCGATCTTCACCGGTTGATACTTGCGTGTATTCAGGCCATGTGCGTCGCCCACAAGAATCTGTATCGGTGTGAGCACCAGCAGCATCCACAGCGCCATTGAAAAGCTGCGCTTGACCGGCACGTCACGCCGCCCATGAAGCAGGTGCCAGGCGCCGCAGGCGGCCACGATGAAGGCTGCGACGATGAACGCAGCAATGGTCATGTGGGCGAGCCTGAAGGGAAATGACGGATTGAAAATGACTTTGAACCAGTCGACAGGGACAATACGGCCATTTTCCATGGCGAATCCCTGCGGCGTTTGCATGAAGCTGTTCGAAGCCAGAATCCAGAACGTCGAAATCAGCGTCCCCACGGCAACCATGAAGGTGGCGAAGAAGTGAGCACGAGGACTCACGCGATGCCAGCCGAACAACATGATCCCGAGAAAGCCGGCCTCAAGGAAGAAAGCGGTGAGAACTTCATAGGTCAATAGCGGGCCCGTGATATTGCCGGCAATCAACGAAAACCCGCTCCAGTTGGTGCCGAACTCATAGGCCATGACGACCCCGGAGACGACACCCATGCCGAAGCCGACCGCAAAGATCCGCGACCAGAACAGGTACATGTCCTTGTAGGCTTTGTCGCCCGTCAGCAAAAAACGCCATTCCAGAACGGCGAGGAAGCTGGCCATGCCTATGCTGATCGCCGGGAAGACGATATGAAATGACACCGTGAACGCGAACTGCAACCTGGCGAGATGAAAGGCGTCGAAGATTTCCATGATCGGTCAATAGCTCCAGGTGATAACAGCAAGCGTATGCAGACGAACGGAATGCGGCGGTGCTACGACAATGTGGCTGATTTTAATCTCTGCTAGAAGGTATTTACTTGTGACGGTAAAACCAACAAGGCGGCCCGCCGGGGCAACGCTCTATCGCGCGGTTCTTGTCTATCGCTGCACGAAGTCGCGATCGGGCCGCCTGATTGCCGATAAGCCGGCGACAACGCACCGGCATACCGGATCTGCAGGCCCGCACAAAGTCAGCTCGTCGCTACGCGTTCTACCCGAACCGGCACCGATTTGTATGAGGGCGTGCCGCTTTCCTTGTCGATATAGTCGAGTGGAACCAGAACATTGGCTTCCGGGTAATAAGCCGCGACCGAACCTTTCGCGATGTTGTAGATGATCGCGGTAATGTTCTTCAGTTTGAGCGGCCTGCCAGAAGTGAGCGTTTCGATGTCCACCAGGTCCCCATGTTCGATGCCGTGTGCGGCCATGTCCTCCTGGTTCATAAAGAGGACGTCTCGTCTGCCGAATACGCCCCGATAGCGGTCGTCCATCGCGTAGATTGTGGTGTTGTACTGATCGTGGCTACGGATCGTGATGAGGCGAAGCACGTTTTCAGCACCGAGCACGTCGGCATCTTCCTTCACACCGCTGTACACGGAGAACATCGCCTTTCCGGTTGGGGTATGCCACTGCCGCTCGGTTGGCGGAAGCGGCAGCCGGAAACCGCCCGGAACTCTGATACGGGTGTTGAAATCCTCGAAGCCGGCAACGGTCTGTTCAATCAGATCCCGGATCTTGTCGTAGTCGGCGATGAGTTCCATCCACGGCAATTTCGTATTGGGTAGCGTGGCACGCGCGATACCCGCGACGATTGCGGGCTCCGAGCGCAAGTGTTCCGACGCGGGCGTGAGCTTGCCCGACGACGCGTGGACCATCGACATCGAGTCCTCGACGGTGATCGATTGTCGTCCGCCAGTCTGCATGTCGAGCTCGGTTCGCCCGAGACAGGGGAATAGATACGTTTCCTTCGAGACCAGCAGATGCGTACGGTTGAGCTTGGTGCCGATATGCACGGCCAGATCGAGTTTGGCCATGGCGGGAAAGGACTGTTCGGGGTCCGGCAACGCAACGGCAAAATTTCCGCCGAGGCAAAGGAGCGCCTTCGCCTTGCCATCGATCATGGCCTGCATGGCCTGAACCGCGTCGTGTCCATGCTCGGAGGGCGGTGTAAAGCCACACGCTGTTTCGATCAATTTGAGGAACTCCTGAGAAGGCTTCTCAGTAATGCCGACGGTACGGTTCCCCTGGACATTGGAGTGTCCGCGCAGCGGGCAGATGCCCGCGCCGGGCTTTCCGAAGTTACCGCGTAGAAGCAACAGGTCGGCAATCAGCCGGACCGTGGCGGTTCCCTTGTTATGCTGCGTGACGCCCATGCCATACGTCACGATCGTCGCATTGGATTTGGCATAAGCGATGGCCACGTGCTCAAGATCGGCGCGAGTGAGGCCGCTTGCCTTTTCGATGTCGTCCCACGACGTTGCCTCGAGATCCGCCGCGAAGGCATCGAACCCTTCGGTATGTGTTGCAATGAATTCCCGGTCAAGGATGTTTCCCTGCTCGGCTTCCATCTGGAGCAACGCTTTCATGACACCTTTTAGCGCCGCCGCGTCGCCGCCTGCGTCGACCTGGAAATAGGTCGACGCAATCCGCGTCGATCCAAAGGTTGCCATTTCCAGCATGCTCTGCGGGTCGGCAAAACGCTCCAGCGCGCGCTCCCGCAACGGATTGAACACGATGATCGGCACGTTTCGCCGGGCGGCTTCGTGGAGCGTGCCCATCATGCGTGGGTGATTGGTGCCGGGATTGTGGCCGATCGCAATGATGAGCTCCGCCGAATCGAAATCATCGAGCGATACCGTACCCTTGCCAACTCCAATCGACTGCGGTAATCCCACGCTGGTTGGCTCGTGGCACATGTTCGAGCAATCAGGGAAATTGTTCGTGCCGTATTCGCGCGCGAACAACTGGTAAAGGTATGCAGCTTCGTTCGAAGCGCGGCCCGACGTATAAAACTCGACCTGATCCGGTGTCAGCGAGCGCAGGATCTCGCCGATGCGCGCGAACGCATCTTCCCATTCGACAGCGCGATACGTATCAGTCGCGCGGTCGTATGCGAGTGGATGCGTGAGCCGTCCCTTGTCCTCGAGTTCATAGTCGGACATCTTGAGAAGCGAGCTGACGGTATTGCTTGCGAAAAATTCCGGTGGCACGCGTTTAGTAGTCGCTTCCCACGTGACAGCTTTCGCCCCGTTCTCGCAGAACTGAAATGTGGAGCGGTGCTCCTTGTCGGGCCAGGCGCAGCCCGGGCAATCGAAACCGGTTGGCTGATTCGTGCGAAGCAGCGTGATCGGTGCCTCTATGCTCTCCATCTGATCGTGAATGGCCTGAGCAGTTGCCCTAAGTGCGCCCCAACCGCCGGCGGGACCTTCGTACGGCCTGATGCCTGGCACGTCGCGTAGCTTGGCCACATGAACCTCCAATGAACGAGCGTAGTCCTGCTAGGGACGGGATAGCCTGTATGGCTCTGGGATTGCGCCGCCTGGCGGCTTGCGATATGGCTACTTCTGCGAATCAGTCTAGTTAATCAAATCGGGTGCGCAAGGCAAAAATAATCGTGCATGTGGGCTAACTAAAATTGCGATAGGTTTGGCCGTATATAGCGGAGGTTAAATAAAGCTTCTGTATTCAGTGTGACAAAGAATAATGTATTTATGCGGATGGAAGTGGATATGATTCTCTCGCAAATATCCGGCGCTTAATGGGCGGTCTCGTGCGGATCAGCTCTTGGGCTAATTCGTCCTACAAAAACATACTCCGTGACCTGGTACGGTAGCGGATCGAGATAAGCCGAAGTCTCTCCTCGCTTATCCATCCCAGATACGAGTCCCGGGCCTTGTCGACCGCGACATCCCTATCAAAGTAGTCCACGCGCGCTGAAAATGACAGGTCTGAGTCGTCGTTGCGGATGGATGAGGGCATCTGCTACGATGCCGATCTTTTCCAGCGCCGTTCGGAGCCATGTCATCAAGAGCACAGAGGTGTAAGGTTGATTTGATTCTATGGATAAGTCGAACCACTGTTAACGTCTGTCTGCCCGATAGCATCTATTGGAGTCAGCGAGCGCGGGAGCCGGCGTCTGCTATTTCCGCATCATCGCTGCTATTAGCAGGCGAATTGGTAATACGAGCAGTGCGGTGGCTCCGACTCCTACGCACCAGAGGATCAACATCCACTTCAGGTCGCTTAGGAAACCCATATGTCGACTGGATGATTCTCGCTTCATGGCTGCTCCTCGCTTGTTTACTCTCGTTCACGCTGGACCGCGAACGTCCAACCTCATTCGACCCCGACAATGACGCCCGAGGCTTTGAAGATGGCAGTCGCGGGCTTGCCGACGGCGAGACCAAGGCGATCCACGCTTTCGTTGGTGATGATTGAAACGATTTTTTCGCCGTCTGCGATATGACCTGCGAAATGATTGCGCGCGCTGGTTCGCATACGTTTCTCCGGCTCGGGTTTGAAGGTCCATCGCAAGTTGGGTTGCTGTTCGCATGCCTTACCGTGCAGTTTCATCCGCTGTAATGCGAATTCCAGTGAGCGACGAAATCGCGGATGGCACTCAAGCGGATTTCATGGCGTATAGCATAGGCGGAAATAGTAAGCCTCAGACTATCGCGAATCACAAAATTTAGCCCTGACCCGACCAACGGATGAGCAGGTTGGATCGTCTGCTCCGTAAGGTTGGCGATTCGCCTGGCGGCTGCGCAAAGGCGCCGTGCGACTGCCCGCAAATTCAACATCGGAGCGGTTTTTTCGTGCTAGTCTTTTTGAACAGCTAGCAACGGAGGCGACGATGGCCGACACCATAGAAGGCATTCGGGTCGTACATGTGGACGGACACGAAGCGGTTAAATTCGGCATCAAAGTTGACAGCGTTCACCACTTTTGCGTCGTGAGCAAGAAAGTGCTGCACGAGCTGTCTCTGCCGGGTGGTCATAAATCCGATCTGGTGCAGGAGTTCGAGCAGCACCGCGAGTTGATATACGAGAAGGCCGCAGCCGCGATTCGCGGCGGCTTGACGGGCGAGCCACTGCAGTTGAACGCCGAGGTTTTCGCGTCCTGACGCAACCTGGGCCGGGCGCGGCACACGTTCGCGCCGATGTTATGAATCGGCATGTGAGCCGTATCGTATTTGCCCTAAACCAGGGTCAACTACACACGAGCTTGACAGGCGTGCAGCGATGGCCTTTGATGAATGGACAGCCAATGTCGCACCGATCGAACAGGCATGGAGTCGGCCCGTGACTTTCACCCGCCATAACATCATGTGGGAAGCAGCCGTCGACGCGATTGAACGTGCAGAGCGGTTGCACCGGCAATTCTTCCGGCTGGCGGGTCAGCATGCCCGGGTACCCATTTGGGAGCCACCGATCGAGGTGTACGAGCAGGATGGGCAACTCGTGATCGTGGTTGCGTTGCCGGGCGTTTCTCCCGATCTGGTCGATCTGAACCTCGAAGGTCCGACGCTGATCGTCGCGGCCGAAAGAAAATTGCCTCAAGCCTTCGCCGCTGGCACGGTCCATTGCATGGAAATTCCCTATGGGCGTTTTGAGCGGCACATCCAGCTTCCCGCCGGTCACTATCGACTGGCGCGGCGCGACGCGGAACACGGATGTCTGGCGCTCGGCTTCGAAAGGCTGGATTGAGTCTGGCAAGCGCCGGCGAATCGAGGAACGAGGATGAGTACGGACAGCGAAAACGAAACCTCCGAGTCCAGCCCGGTGAGCGAGGCAACGGCTTCGACGTCCGCATTGTCCAATGAACCGCTGATCCTGCTTCCGGTGCGTAATGCCGTGCTGTTTCCAGGCATGGTGTTGCCGTTTACCGCCGGGCGTGGGCAGGCCAAGGAGGATGTGCAGGCCGCCGTCAAACGGCAGCAACCGTTGGGTATCGTGTTGCAACGCGATCCGCAGGCACAGGATCCGCCGTTCGATGGCCTCCACACGATCGGCACCCTCGCGAACGTGGTGCGCTACGTCACGAGTCCGGAAGATGGCGCGCATCATCTCATCTGTCAGGGCGTGGAGCGCTTTCGCCTGATTGCGCCGGTGGAAGGCCTCGGGTTCCGGGCCGCGCGAGTTGAACTGCTGCCCGAAAGCGCGGCCAGGAACTCGGCCATCGACGCACGGGCACTCGTTCTGAGGCAGCGCGCAGGGGAAATGATCGGACTGCTGCCCAATGCAGGCGGTGAACTCGTGAGGGCGCTCGATGCCATCGAGTTGCCCGGCCAACTCGCCGACACGATTGCCGGTTTGCTCGACATTCCTCCGGTACGCAAGCAGGAGATTCTGGAAACGCTCGACCTCTGCAAGCGGCTCGACAAAGTGTTGGACGCCGTTGCAGGGCGCATCGAAGTGCTTCGCCTGTCGCAGGAAATCGGCGAGCAGACGCGCGGCCGGCTCGACCAGCGTCAGCGCGAAATGATGCTGCGCGAGCAACTCAGGACTATCCAGAACGAACTCGGCGAGAATGCCGAAAACCACGAAGACGCGCGCAAGCTGACTGAGGCAATTGACGCGGCTCACATGCCGGCGGATGTCGAGTCTCATGCGCGCAAAGAGCTCGGCCGACTGGAGCGGACGCCGGAGGCTTCGTCGGAGTATTCCATCAGCGTGAGCTACCTTGAGTGGCTGACCGAACTCCCTTGGCAGCTTCCGGAAGAAGCGCCTATCGACATCGCTCGCGCCCGCCGGATACTCGACGAAGCGCACTTCGGCCTGGATAAGGTGAAGCGCCGCATCCTCGAATATCTCGGTGTCAGAAAGCTCAATCCACGCGGCAAAGCACCCATTCTCTGTTTTCTCGGGCCGCCCGGTGTTGGCAAGACATCGCTTGGACAGAGCATCGCTCGTGCGCTGGATCGGCCGTTTGTGCGCGTCAGCCTGGGCGGCGTGCATGACGAAGCCGAAATACGCGGCCATCGGCGTACTTATATCGGCGCGATGCCGGGCAATATCATCCAGGCCATCCGCAAAGCGGGGGCGCGCAACTGCGTCATGCTGCTCGACGAACTCGACAAGCTCGGGCAAGGCATACACGGTGACCCGGCCGCAGCGATGCTCGAGGTTCTGGACCCGGAGCAGAACGCGGCTTTCCGCGACAATTATCTGGGCGTGCCGTTCGATCTGTCTGCAGTGGTGTTCGTGGCCACTGCCAACCAGGCGGAAGGCATTTCTGGTCCCTTGCGGGATCGTATGGAAATACTGGATCTACCCGGTTACACCGAGGCCGAGAAATTCCAGATCGCCCAGCGGTTTCTGGTCCCGCGTCAATTGGAGGCGTGCGGCTTGACGGCGGCGCAATGCGAACTGCCCGATGAAGCGCTGAGGTCCATCATCCGTGACTATACGCGCGAAGCCGGCGTGCGAAGCCTGGAGCGGCAGATCGGCGCCGTCTTCCGCTATGTCGCGTTGCGTGTGGCCGAAGACCCCTCCACACTTGAGCGCATCGAGCCCGATCGTCTGCCGTCGATACTGGGGCACCGCCGTTTCGAAAGTGAAGTGGCGATGCGTACGAGCTTGCCGGGCGTGGTGACCGGACTCGCGTGGACGCCGGTTGGCGGCGATCTGCTTTTCATCGAGGCGAGCAGCACGCCGGGTGGCGGCAGGCTCGTGCTGACGGGCCAGTTGGGCGACGTGATGAAGGAAAGTGTCCAGGCTGCGTTGACGCTGGTGAAGTCGCGCTGCGAGTCCCTGCATATCGACTGTTCGAACTTCGACAAGCGCGACATTCACGTACATGTGCCTGCCGGCGCAGTCCCTAAGGACGGCCCGAGCGCCGGCGTCGCCATGTTCATTGCGATTGCTTCGCTACTGATGCGGAGAGCGGTGCGCAGCGACTGTGCCGTGACTGGCGAAATCAGCCTGCGAGGCATTGTTTTGCCGGTGGGCGGCATCAAGGAAAAAGTGCTTGCGGCATTGCGTGGCGGTATCCGGACAGTCTTGCTGCCCGCGCGCAATGCACCCGACCTCGAGGACATTCCTGTCGACGCACGCGAGCAGATGCGATTCGTCTTGTTGGAGACTGTGGACGACGCGGTACGGGAAATTATCGAGCACGAATCGGTGAAGCCCGATTGAAACGTGGACACATGTGTCGACAGGGATGGGTGGCGAGTTGCGGCCTGCAAAAGACTTGGGACGCACATTTGGCGCCGGCTCATCCTCACGTCCGCAACAGGAGGGAACTTGAGTCCGATATCTTCGCCGATCTCCGCTGCGCAGCATGCACTCGGCACCGAGTCGCAATCCATCGATGCGCCGTTGTCCGCTGCGGCCGCGTTCCTGGTTCTCGTCGTGAACGACGATGACGCTTCGATCGCAACCGCGCGTTCCGTGGTGGGAAGTACCGATGACCTTGTCAAGGACGTCAGGATCCGGGCTGACGGCGGTGTGTTCACCTGCAACGTGGGGATTTCGCATCGTGCCTGGGGGCCGCTTACCGGGAAACCGTCACCCAGTGAACTTGCGCCGTTCAAGGAGGTGCGAGGTGCCACTCATACCGCGGTGTCCACCGAAGGCGATTTGCTGTTTCACATCCGCGCAGCTTCGATGGGCGTGATTATCGAGTTCGAGCGGATTCTGCTTGAGGCCTTTGGGAGTGCCGTCACCGCAGTCGATGACGTTGCCGGGTTCCGTTACTTCGATGGACGCGACCTGCTCGAGTTCGTCGACGGCACCGCGAATCCCGATGGCCTGGACCTGCCTGCCGCCACCATTGTCGGAGACGAGGATCCGGAGTATGCGGGCGGTAGCTATGTCGTGATTCAGAAGTATCTGCACGACATGTCGGCCTGGCGCGCGCAGAGTGTGGAGACCCAGGAGGCGATCATTGGCCGTACCAAGTTCAGCAACAGCGAGTTGCCGGACGCGACGCAGGGCCAGAAATCGCACAAGACGCTCTGCACAATCGAGGACGCCGAGGGCGAGCACGACATCCTGCGGGACAATATGCCTTTCGCCGTCCCGGGTCGAGGCGAGTACGGGACCTACTTCATTGGCTATTCCCGCCACTTGTGGGTGATCGGCAAGATGCTGGAACGCATGTTCATGGGCGATCCGCCCCCGCTTCATGACCGAATTCTGGACTTTTCCAAGGCTGTCACGGGCGTCACGTTCTTCGCACCGTCCCGCAAGTTTCTGAGCAACCTGGCTGATTGATGCGTTGTGTTTGTATTGGCATCGAGTGATGCCGGGTTATCTGCGGTGGCCGCTGCGTCGAGGGTCAAGGGTCTGCTCATACTTGAATCGGATATTGGCCCTCGGTGTCGTGCGCTCGAACTGCTATTTTGAGCGCTGTCTCTTTTTAGCAGGTTCGGCATCACACCGCATCGTGGCACCACGAAGTGCCGCTAAAAATCGCTGGCAGGAGGTGAACGATGGTCGAAGTTACGTGGCTTGTTGTGGCCGACGGCGGCCGCGCGCGTGTTTTTCAGATGCCTGGACTCACACTCGACCTGCAGGAGGTCGAAGTACTCGTCAACGACGAATACACCGGCACGATGCTCACGGAGAAAGATCGCGAAAAGTTTGCCAAGCGCGTCGGCGAATACATCGAGAAGGGGCGCCTTCACCAACTCTACAAACGACTGAGGCTCGCTATCGAACCGAAATTCCTCGGGATGGTGCGAGCGAATCTGAGCGAGGACACTCGTCGATTGATATTCGAGCAAATTAGCGGGGATCTGTTGCCGCTCAGCACCAGTGAGATCGAGGCACGCCTGCGCCGATAGTGACCGGACAATGTGGACGATAGCTGAGTTTGCATGAGATTCCTTGCCCAGCATTCTCGCAGCGTTATCTACAGAGACGCCCTGTACCGCAAAGACATTGCAACCTTAACTCGCGTGAGGTGTTCGACATGCAGGAATTCGACTTCTACATTAATCTGAAGAAGCCGCCGCTCGGGCTATACGTGCGAAAGGGCGCGGGCCTGCCGGATCTCGCTGATACGAGTGATTGGCAGTTCGAGGACCCGATACCCAAGGCCAGACTCGAGGTCATGCCGGAGGCCATCTATACCGTCGAGGAGCAGGGCCGCCGCGAAGAGCGCAAGTAACGGCTTGCTCGATCGCGATTCATCCGGACGAATTCCCGCGCCGCGATAGCATTCGGCAAGCCTTCCAATGCGTACCATCGGAAAAACCAATGTTCCCTTGTTGACGATTCATTCATAGAATTCAAAGGGTATTTGGGTCCGCCACGCGAATCATATTGGCGCTTCGGCAAATCGGAAGAGTTCTCCGGGGGGTCGGCGCGCGGAGATGAACGTCGCGTTGATTCCCTCTGCCGGAACTTCGTTTGCACATAGAGCGGACGCAAGAAAGTTCGAAACAACAACTTACCGTGTGGCTTTGCGAACCAGGCCGACGCGGTACACGTCTCTGGCGTTAGAGGCGCGAATTCCTTGTGTTGAGCCGCGAAGCATCCTTTTTTTCGCAGTCCACGGCGATTACCTGTGACGCGCGGCAGCTTCCTCCGTCGCAATTCGTGTGAACGCGTCCATCTCTTTTTGTGAAGTCGGATGCACTAACTGACCAGATAGGTGACTCCCGATGCCCGCCCTTTGTGAAATCTGTAACGCTCGTCCCGCTGTTGCCCGTGTGACCGTAGTTCAAAACGGCGAGCGGAAGACATTATCGATCTGTGACTACGACTACCGGCAATTAATGCGGCATCAGAGCATGGTCAACCCGTTCGACTCCTTGCTCGGAGGTGGTGGTCTGTCCCGCTTCTTCGGAGGCCTTGGCGGCGAAGGTTCGCAGCATGAAGACGACGATACGGGATATTCAGCGGAAGTGCCGCGGGAATCGGTCGATGCCACCGACGCGTTCAGCGAGCAGACGCTTGAACTGTTGCAGCGTGCCGCTGAGAAAGCGCATGAACTCCAGCGGACCGAACTCGACACAGAACATCTGCTGTATGTTCTGGCGGATACCGATGTCGGCACGGCATTGCTGAAGGAACTCAAACTCTCGCCGCAGGATATCAAAGGGTATATCGACCAGCACGCGCAAAAGGGAACCGCGAGCCCCGATGCGCCGGTGGACAAGATGACCATCTCGCCGCGCATGAAGAAAGTGATCCAGCACGCTTTTCAGGCATCGCGCGATCTGGGGCACTCCTACATCGGGCCGGAGCATCTGCTCATTGGACTCGCGTCGGTGCCAGACAGTATCGCGGGAACACTGCTGAAAAAGTACGGCGTGACGCCGGAATCCTTGCGGCAAAAAGTCGTGAAGGTCGTCGGTAAAGGGGCCGAGGACGGCCGCGTCGATACGCCGACCGGCACACCGACACTCGACAAGTTTGGGCGGGACCTCACCGCGCTGGCGCGTCAAGGTAAGCTCGATCCCGTGTTGGGCCGCGCGCAGGAAATCGAAAGCACGATCGAGGTGCTCGCGCGCCGCAAGAAGAACAATCCGGTCCTGATTGGTGAGCCGGGTGTGGGCAAGACAGCCATCGTCGAGGGCTTGGCCCAGCGCATCGTCAACGATGACGTTCCGGAAGATCTACGCAACAAACGGCTCGTCGAGGTCAACATCAATTCAATGGTGGCAGGTGCGAAATATCGCGGCGAGTTCGAAGAGCGCGCCAAGCAACTGATCGATGAGGTGAGCGCCAAACGTGACGAACTCGTACTGTTCATTGACGAATTGCATACGATCGTGGGCGCTGGCCAGGGCGGAGGAGAAGGCGGCCTCGACATTGCCAACGTGCTGAAGCCGGCGCTCGCGCGCGGCGAACTCAGTCTGATTGGTGCGACCACGCTCAACGAATATCAGAAGTACATTGAGAAAGACGCTGCGCTTGAAAGACGCTTCCAGCCCGTGCTGGTGCCCGAGCCGACGGTCGAGCAGACTATCGTGATCCTGCGCGGTCTTCGCGACAAGCTCGAGGCGCACCATCAGGTCACATTCGCCGACGATGCGTTCGTCGCCGCCGCGGAGATGTCCGACCGTTACATCACATCGCGCTTTCTGCCCGACAAGGCGATCGACCTGATCGACCAGGCGGCCGCCCGTGTGCGGATCGGTGCGACTTCGCGTCCGGCCGATATTCAGGAACTGGAAGCGGAAATCGCGCAACTCAAGCGCGAGCAGGACTATGCGTCGTCACGCAAGCGTTACGATGAGGCGAAGAAGTTTGACGAGCGCATCAACGAAAAGCAGTCGAGGCTCGATGAGCAGGTTGAAGCATGGCAACGGAAAACAGGATCGGAAACGCTCGAGGTGACGGTTGCATCGATCGCGGAAGTAGTGTCCCGTTTAACCGGCATTCCGGTCACTGAACTTACTCAGGAAGAACGCCAGAAACTGCTCGATATGGAGAACAGGCTGCGCGAGCGCGTGGTAGGGCAGGACGATGCCGTTGTTGCCGTCAGCGACGCCGTGCGCCTGTCGCGCGCGGGCCTCGGCCAGGCGAACAGGCCTATCGCGACCTTCCTGTTCCTTGGACCCACCGGCGTCGGCAAGACGGAACTTGCAAAGGCGCTCGCTGAAACCGTGTTCGGCGACGAGCAGGCGGTCATTCGTATCGACATGTCTGAATACATGGAGCGTCACGCGGTGGCGCGGCTAATTGGCGCGCCTCCTGGCTATGTGGGCTACGACGAAGGTGGTCAGCTGACCGAGCGTGTGCGGCGGCGACCCTACAGCGTGATCCTGCTCGACGAGATCGAGAAGGCGCATGCGGACGTAAGCAATGTCTTGCTGCAAGTCTTCGACGACGGGCGCCTGACCGACGGCAAGGGCCGCGTCGTGGATTTCAGCAATACGATCATCATTGCCACGAGTAATCTCGGTGCACACCTCATCATGGACAACCTCGAGAAGCCCGAGGGGGATCGTTTGCCCGAGAAGAAGCTTCGCGAGGAGTTGATGGGCGTGCTCAAGGGCCATTTCCGCCCCGAATTCCTGAACCGGATCGACGAGGTCATCGTTTTTCATGGGCTGTCTCGCGACAACATCCGCTCGATCGTACAGATTCAGCTTGAACGGGTCATGCGTACCGCGGCCGCCCAGGACATCTCGCTCAAGATGGACGAATCGGTCATCGATCATCTCGCCGAGGCCGGTTACCGGCCGGAATTCGGCGCGCGTGAGCTGAAGCGGCAGATCCGACAGGAACTGGAAACGCGGCTCGCCAAGGAGATTCTCAACGGTAACCTGAAGCCGGGCGACAGTGTCAAGGTCAGCTACGACAAGGAAAGTGACGAAGTGAAGTTCGGCAGGAGCGAGGTATCTCCGCCGCCTAAGGCGACAGGCGCGAAAGGCGGGGGCGGACGCGCGAAGAAGAAGGCGTCCAAAGAGGAGGTCACGAGCCCTGAGTCAACCGAAAGTGCGCACGCTAAGGGGTGAGCATGGTGCGAACTGGGAGGCGCCGCCAGGTCACGCCTGATGCTGTGCGGTGTCCCAGTCTGGAGAAACGCGAGACTGTCGCGTTCACGAGGTTGGCCTGTTGCGGCGTTCTCCATGACCGTATCCGCCTTGGCGGATCAGTCACTTGCTGTCCTTCTCAAGCTGTTCATGGAGATTCCTCCGACAATTCCCATGCGGCGCGCAGCGGCGTTTACCGGGCCTCTTGCCCGGTTTGAACGGCGCCTGCGTGGCCCTGCCGCCGCCTCGCGCGAAGACCGTGGCAGAACTGTACTGATCCAAGTCAGCCGGATGTGTGCACTCTACGGCAGCTAGCCCCACCTTAATCTGTACCCATCAATTCAACATTGCCGGACCCCCGGATCGGGACCTTTCGATACGTCAGGGTTGGTTCGATTCGCGCGAAACCGGCACATACGGAGGATGGGTACTATGAATCTGCTGGAAGCCATGCGGATTTACGTCAGGGTGGTTGAACGAGAGAGCATCTCCGGCGCGGCGAGAGATCTCAACATTGGGCAGCCGGCCGCGAGCGAACGCATCGAGCGGCTCGAGAAGCATCTCGGCTGCCGGCTTCTGCTGCGTAGCGCACGCGCTTTCAACTGTACGCCTGAAGGCGCCACCTTCTACGAGCGCAGCAAGCGGATTCTGCGTGCCGTGGAACAGGCGGTCGCTGAAGTGTCGAACGACGGGCAGGATATCAAGGGAACGATTCGCATAGCGGCTCCCCATTGCTTTGGCGAGACCATCGTGCCGGAGGCGTTGGCGCTTGTGCGCGCTACCTATCCACAACTGGATCTGGAGCTGGTTCTCAATGACAGGATCGTCGACCTCGTCACCGAGGGCGTCGACATTTCTTTTCGTCTTGGGCAGCTCGGAGAAGGGGCATTCATCGCCCATCAGTTGGGACAGGTTGGTCGGGTTCTCGTCGTGGCGCCAGACTATCTGACCCGGCACGGACCGATCACTGAGCTGCCGGACCTGATAAAACACCCTTTTATTCGGGTTCAGAGTATGTTTGGCACCGACCAGTTGCCGCTCAGACATGCCGAGACCGTCGTGGAGAGCGCGCCGATCCGTACTGCGATTAAAACGAGCCACTGGCGGCCCATGTATGAAATGATCCTCTCGGGTGTCGGCATCGGGGTGCTGGAAGAGCCGGCTTGTGTCGAGTCTCTATCAGACGGCCGTTTAGTGCGCATACTGCCGCAATTCGAAGTGTTGCCCTTCGATCTCAATGTCCTGATCCAGGCGCAACGCCCTTTGCCGCAAAGGGTACGGATGATTGTGACGATGTTGAGAAAGTGCACCTCCGAAATGCTGGAGAGGGTACACGTCGACTGTGACGTAATGACAAGCTGCGTTGAAAGATGTCTGGGCGACAAGGTGGCGGCATTTCAAAGACCCTCTTTGCCGACTTAGTTCGACAACGATTATGAGGCCCGGAAAGGTGCGGCTTGGTTCCCTAGGGGTTTCCGCATGAGGCAAGCGAATCCTGTCTGCTGCAGAGCACGCCGTGACGGATCTATCGAGAGACAAGCAATGTTTTTCAGGAGCGCGGTCCGCATCGCGGCGCCCGGCTGTCTTGGTGAGACGATCGTGCCGGAGGTAATGACACTTGTCCGCGGTGCAAATCCGCAGGTGGATCTGGAGCTGGTTCTGAGCGACAGGGACGTTGACCTTGTCGCGGCGGATATAGATATCTCCTTTTGCCATGGACCGCTCGGCGAGGGCGCCTTTGTTACTCATCGGCTTGGCCAGGTAAGCAGCGGCCGATGCACATTTCGCGCGATACCTGGAAGCAGAGCCGGAGAAGCGGCATCAAGGAAAAAAATCGATAGAGAATTGGTCGCTTCGGTTGGAGCCGGCTGCCAAAGGGGGTCTGTTGCGATGTGCGCGGAACCGCACAGAGCCATTTGGATCAGGGCCATATTCTGTTCGATGCAGCAGACACGCCTCCACCTGAGCTGCTGGAGCCGTATTTCTGTAGGTCCTTCGCAAGCCCCGCTCTACGAAAAGTTGGGGAATGGACGCTCACAACGCCGGGTCGACATTGGGGGCCGTGCTGCCCCGCCGAAAGCAGCTTTACGCAATCAGGTGCCGCCGATGTGTCTTCGAGCCATCAAATATGCCTTGATTCTTGCCTGCGGGTGCGTGGCGGTCGCCGATGCGCTGGCCGCCGATGCTGCCGGCGTCGTCAAGACGGTTAAGGGCACGGTGAAGATCGAGCGGGCTGAAGGAAGTTCGGGTGCGGCCATCGGCAGCGAGGTTTACGGCAACGATCGCATCGTGACAGGCCCGGAATCCTCGGTCGGTATCACGCTGCGGGACACCACCCAACTTTCGGCCGGCGCCAATACCATCCTCGAACTCAAGAAATTCGCGTTCAATACCACGACCCACGAAGGCACGCTCGACGCCTCCGTCAAACGCGGCTCCCTGGCCGTGATTTCCGGGAAGTTGGCGAAGGCGAATCCGGATGCGGTCCGCTTCAGCACGCCAACTACCACGCTGGGCGTGCGCGGGACCGAATTCATCATCGAAGTCGGCGATAAATAAAAGGGAGGGGCACGTTGAAGGCTGCAATTCGACCTCACCGGCTGGTCTTTGCCGCGGCATGCGTCATGCTGCTTTTCCTCGCTGCGTGCAGCACGCCGGACAAAATTATTCTATTGCCGGATCCTGATGGCAAAGTCGGAGCGGTCATCGTTCACAGCGCCTCGGCAGAGCAGAAAATAGACAAGGCCTACGCCGGCGTCGACGTCACCAAGGGCGGAGCCATAGAAAAAACGACGGATAGCCAATCCACCGTGGAGACACGATATGGCGAGCTGCTTGCGGCCCGGCCGCCTCGCCCCATGACATTTACGATCTTCTTTCTGTTTGATTCCGCCACTGAACTGGCCCCTGAGTCGGCGGCCACGGTCAAACAGCTAAAAGCCGTTCTGGCGACCTGGCCCGCGCCGCAGCTGGTGGTGGTCGGTCATACCGACCTGGCGGGCTCTCAGGAATTCAATGACCAACTCTCCATGCAGCGGGCGAAGACGGTTGCAGCATTCCTGATCAAGCAAGGCGTTCCCACCCAAAAAATAGAGACCGCTGCCCGCGGCAAGCGAGAGCCACTGGTGCCCACCGCAGATGGCGTTCCCAATCGCATGAACCGGCGCGCAGTCATCACACTCCAATGATCCGCGCCATCCATCGGCGCTGAATGGCCTTCCCGTCGATGAAACGCTTTTTCGACCTATGGCATGCCCGTATCAGGAATCTGCTGAAGGCGGCTCAGGGTCGTCCGGTGGCGCTGATGGTGCTGTTTGGCCTGAGCCTGCTCAACCTGTGCAGCGAATGGCCGAGCGACATAGCACGTCCCGCTTTCGTGGATACGCTCGACGAGGCGCTTCCCGACTCTTTTAAAACAGCCCGGCAAATTTTATTCGACCAGTATCAACGCCACTTCCCACGCATTCCGACTGCTCAGCCTGTGACTATTGTCGAGATCGACGAGGAGACGCTCGCAACCGTCGGTCAATGGCCCTGGCCGCGAAATCGACTTGCGAGTCTTATCGATGCCATTGCGGCACTGAAACCGCTGGCTATCGGTCTCGACATTTACATGCCGGAGCCGGACCAAACCTCACCCGACAAGGTCGCCGGCAATCTGCCGAAAACGGCGGAAACGCTCGCCGCCGGCTTACGGGCTCTACCCAGTCACGAAGCCATTCTCGCCAGATCGTTGCGCGCGGCGCCGACTATCCTGGGTGCCGCGGCGCTCGATCATTCCGCCTTCGCCACCAGCACTGATATGCGAAGCGCTCCGATCCTCGTGCACGGCACCGACCCACTGGACTACGTGAGACGGTTTGACTATGTGCTCGCCAGCCTGCCGGAGCTGCAGGCGGCGGCGCACGGGCAGGCGATGCTGAGCGTGGCGGTCGAACAAGGCGTCGTCCGGCATATTCCTCTCATCATGGGATTGAGGGAGAAGCTGGTCCCCGGTCTGCCAATTGAAATGCTCCGCCTCGCCACGGGTTCAGCTGCGATCGACGTTTTTGCCGACACATCGGGCGTGCAAGCGGTGGGTGTTGCTGATGCGCTGGTGCCCACACAGCCCGGCGGGGACATCTGGTTGCATTTCGCGTCCATTCGATCGACGCTGAGCCGCTACGTATCGGCACGCGACCTCCTGCAGGGAACAGTCGATCCGGAACGGATCCGGGACAAATTGGTGCTGGTCGGACTGACCGGTGCCGGCGTGACTGACATGCGCACGACCGCGTTGGGCGAGTTGGTGCCGGGTATCGAGATTCAGGCGCAGGTCATCGAGACGATTTTCGAGGGACGTTTTCTGCGCCGCCCCACGTGGTTGAAATGGGCTGAATGCGCGTTGATCATGACGTTCGGTATGCTGATCATCTGGTATGTGCCTCGCCCCCATTCTCGGTTCGCGTTATTCATCAGAACCCTCCCCAAGGGTGTCACCGCTCTGGGTATATGCCTGCATCTGCTGAATCTTCTGTGCTGCTTCTTTATTTTCATGCGCTTCGGACTGTTGGTCGATGCGGCCGCCATATTTATTATTCTGTCCGCGGTCATGGGCTGCTTCCTTTCACCGGCGTTACTCGGCCTCGACGAACCAATCAGAACGGAAGCCGTGGACGCGCCGGCGCGGGAGCAAGACAACGGCCGCGCCGGCAAAACGCCATAAACCTGAGGTGGCGGTTGTGCGTATCGAATCGACAACGGTCGATGCACATCACACCAGGTCGTCTGCCGCCATGGTCAGTATGATCTTTCCAACATTGGCGGCTGATTCCATGCGCCGATGTGCATCAGCGGCCCGAGCGAGCGCAAATGTGCTGTCCACGACCGGCTCCAGGCGGGCACCGCCGTCGAAGCGCTCGAGCCAATGCTCGCGAAAACGCCGCACCATCGCGTGTTTCTCCTCTTGCGGGCGGGACTTCATCACCGTTCCCTTGATCTGCAGGTGACGGTAAAGGATCTGCTCCAGTTCGACGGCCACCTGAGCGCCACCGCCAAGAATGCCGACCTGGATCAGCCGTCCGCCGTTGGCGAGCGTTGCCACGTTGCGCGCGAAATACGGGGCGCCCACGAAGTCGATCACGACGTCAACACCTCGGCCGTTCGTCGTCTTCTTGATGACTTCAGCGAAATCTTCAGTGCGATAGTCGATGACCACGTCGGCCCCAAGTTGCACCACGCGCTCAAGCTTGCTACCTTCGGCTGTAGCGAAGACTCGTGCACCGGTCGCATACGCCAGTTGGACCGCGGCCGAGCCCACACCCCCTGCCGCCGCGTGAATCAGAACGGAGTCGCCGCGCTGTAAGCCCCCAAGATGCAGCATCGCTTCGTGAGCGGTGACGAACACTTCGGGAATCGCCGCGGCGTGCACGTAGTCGAGCACGGCGGGAATCGGCATTGCCATGCGCCAGTCGATGCGTGCAACCTCTGCGTACGCGCCCCCGCCTACTACGCCCATCACGCGATCGCCCACTTTGTAACCCTGCACCTCGTTGCCGACCTCGATCACTTCACCCGCTATTTCAAGGCCCATGATGGTCGAGTCGCCGAAGTTGGGACGGCCATAGCCGCCCCGGCGATGTGTCAGATCTGCTCGGTTCACGCCGGCGGCATGCACGCGCACCAGCAGATCGTCGGGACGTACCTCCGGTACCGGCACGTCGGCAAGTTTCAGCACGTCGGCATCGCCGAATTCTTCGAATGTGATGGCTTTCATGATCGCGCTTCCTTGGTTGTTTGGCTCGGGTTCAAAGCACGCTCGTGTGGCGTGGCAAGCGTGGCCTGCGCAACGGCAGAGGCCGAGATCGCGGCCGGAAAACCTGCGTAAAACGCGAGGTGGGTGATCGCGGCGGACAGTTCTTCGGATGTCACGCCGTTATTCACGGCGCGGCGCAAATGCGCGGGGAGTTCGTCGAGATGGCCGCCCGCGATCAGCGCGGCGACCGTAACCAGACTACGGTCGCGCGGCGAAAGCGCGGGATCGTTCCAGATTTGCGGATAGAGCGTGGCGTCGACGAACTCTGCGAGTTTCGGCGTGAAGGCGCGCGCTGCTTCGCGTGGGCTGCTGAAATCTGCGTGTGACATGACGATTCTCCTTTCAAGCCTGGCTGATGAACTTGTGCGTGAGGTAGTACTCGATACCCTCGACACCGCCTTCCGAACCGTGACCGCTTTCCTTCATGCCGCCAAACGGCAGTTCGGTCGCGACAATGCGGTATTGGTTAATGCCGATCATGCCGGCCTCAAGGCCATCGCCTACGTCGATCGCGGTGCGTGCGTTCTGCGTGAATGCATAGGCGGAAAGGCCGTACGGCAGACGGTTCGCTTCGGCAAGACCGTCGGCGAGTGATTCGAAGCGCATCAGCACGGCGATCGGGCCGAACGGCTCTTCGTGCATGACGCGTGCGTCCATCGGCACGTCGGCGAGCACGGTCGGCTCGAAAAAGTAGCCGTCGCCTTCAATCCGTTTGCCGCCCGCGAGCACTTTTGCGCCGCGCGCCACCGCGTCCGCCACCAGTTCTTCCATCTTGGCAAGCTGGCGCGGATTGGCAAGCGGCCCGACCTGGGTGTCGGGTTCCATGCCGTCGCCCACCCTGAGTGCCTTTGTTGCCCGCACAAAATGTTCGACGAACTCCTCGTAGACGCCGCGCTGGATCAGGAATCTCGTCGACGAGATGCAGACCTGGCCGGTGCCGCGAAAGCGGTTGGCCGCACCGTCGACGGCGGCCTTCTCCACGTCGGCGTCGTCGAATACCAGTACCGGGCCGTGGCCGCCGAGCTCGAGTGTGATGGGCTTGACGCCTTCCGCCGCGCGCGCCGAGAGCAGACGGCCGATGGGCACCGAACCCGTGAAGGTGACTTTGCGGATCACCGGTGATGCGATCAACTGCTTCGAGACCTCATCGGGCACGCCGAACACAACCTGCAGAACGCCTTTGGGCAGGCCTGCATCGTCGAGCGCGCGGGCCAGCGCGAGGGCTGTGGCGGGGCTTTCCTCGCCGGGCTTGATGATCACGCTGCAGCCTGCTGCCAGCGCCGCCGAGAGCTTGCGAGCGGGCGTGATGGCCGGGAAATTCCAAGGTGTGAAAGCGGCCACCGGACCGATTGCCTGCTTTTTCACAAGTTGCTGCACGCCAGGGCGGTTCGACGGCACGACGCGGCCGTCGATGCGGCGCGCCTCTTCCGCGAACCATTCGAAGTACTCCGCGGCACGCAGTACTTCATCGCGGCTCTCGGCAAGCGGCTTACCTTCTTCGAGTGTCATCAGTTCTGCGATTCGCGGTGCGCGTTCGCGCATCAGCTCGGCGGCGCGCCTGAGAATGCGCGCGCGTTCGGCGGGTACCGTCTTGCGCCAGACCTCGAATGCGCGGCGTGTGACAGCGAGCGCGTGGTCGAGATCGGCGCTAGTGGCGAGCGGCACGCGGCCCAGTTCGCGTTTCGTGGCAGGGTTGACGACCGGTGCGGTTTCGCGTTCTTGTGCATCAATCCATTTGCCGTCGATAAACAGGTATAGCGGTTCGTAGCTTGCGTTCATGATGTTACCTCC